>JALOLV010000161.1 GCA_025455785.1 Spirosomataceae bacterium
AAATTTACAGAAATTATCAGGCTAAAAACATATATCCAATTTTTTATCTGCTGTTTCACAAGTTTGTGATTTTAATTTTAAATTAAGTACTTAATCATACAGGACTTTCGATTTAGCTATTTTTGTCTCATCGGGACAAAATATCGGTAGATAAAATCTAAGTCCAATTGATTTCGAGTCCCGTAGGGACGATATATCATCCCTAACGGGACTTTTTTGAAGTAAATCGTTCCTTTTTCTACCGACATTTTATCCCTACAGGATACTTTCTTTGTTAAGCCAAAGTCCTATCATAAATGCACTTCTAATTCTCTTGAAATTAAATTATGGAAATGTATTTATGATTAAATCAGACTTTTTTCAATCCTATAAGTTTATTTTTTTGCTTCTTTTACTGCCTCTTTATCGTCTTTAGGTTCTTCTTTTAGAGTAGGAGGGAAAGCATTTAACTGACGCCACAATTCAAACCAAACTGGTACGTTTTCGAGCATTACCCATCCGAATACCCCCGAACCCATCCTAACTTGTTTTGGCCACGGTTCATCTCCTTTTTTGGGTTTTATCAATAGTCGATATTCGCCGTTTTTGCTATCAATCAAGTCAATCACCTCTACTGTACCCCCAAAAGTACCAACCGTAACACCCGGCCAGCCCGAGAAAATCAATGCAGGAAATCCCTCAAATTGCAAACGAACCTCTCTGCCTAATTGAATCAATGGGACATCCATCGCTTTCACATACAATTCAACCGCCATATCGGGGTTATTTGGCTGGAGTGTACAAATCGACTCACCCTCTTTGATGGTTTCTCCAATACCGGCCTTGAGGGCTTTTACAATGTAGCCATCTTGCGGAGCTCTGACGATATATAGTCCGCGGCGTACATCTACACTTGCTTTTTTATTGACCAATTTCGATAATTCAGATTGTCCATCGGCGAGCGATGCCAATGCCGAACTACGGTCAGATTGTGCCTTAGAGATTTTTTCATTATAATCGGCTTCAACAGAGTTAAACTCAATCCGACTAATTAATAACTCTTGCCTTGAAATTTGTAATTTATTCTGAACCGAAATCAATTTAGCTTGATTCTCTTGGAGCTTCATTCGGCGAGATTCCCATTCGCTCAAAGAAATAATTCCCTGTTTCAATTGGTCTTGTCCACGCTCATAACGGTCTTTACTTATTTTGAGCTGTAATTCTTCGTTTACAACATCAGTACTATCAGAAATTACCTTGGCTTGATTCTGTCTAATTTTGTTTCGAGCCTTTTGTAAGCTATACTGATAGTTTTCTCTCAAAGCCTTTATTTGATTGTCTAAAGCAACAATTTTGGTATTGTAACCTACAATTGCATCCTCTTTGGCAAGAATTTGTTCGTCGAGACGAATAGGTAAGTTTGGGTCAAAATATTCATCTTTAATCTCAGAAACTACCAAAAGAGTATCATTTTTGCTAACGAATTGCCCTTCACTCACAAGCCAACGTTCGATTCGTCCTGCAATGGCATTTTGGATATTTTGAGGACGGTCTTTAGGCGAAAGTGCGGTCATTGCACCTTTACCGTTGATGTTTTGCTGCCATGGTAAAAAAAGAACGATGACAAAAATCAGTAGAAAACCGAGCATCCATCTTTTAATTTGAATGGCTGTTCGTGGTGAACTCAGCGTATCAAGCAAATACAGGTCGTATTGTTCTTCGATTTCTTTTTTTATTTCGTTATCCGAAAGTTTCAACATAGTTTTAATTTTATTATCAACGAATCATCTGATTCGTGCCTAATTAGTTGACAAATTTATGGAAATCTTGCGTTTTATTAAGCTCTTCGTAGCTACCTGTCATCACAATCTTTCCTTTATCCATTACCAATACTTTATCACATGATGCCATTACCACAGGGTCATTTGACACCGTCAATAGTGTCCACGGCGAGCCTTTATCGGTCAAGAAGGCCATCAATCTTAATTTTTCATTTTTATCGAAATGCTCAAAGAAATTAGATAACAACAAAAACTTGGGTTTATTGACTAAACATCTTGCAAGAGTAACTTTACTGGCAAAACTTGTTGAAAAACGTCTCCCACCCGAAACCATCTGGGTATTTAAGCCATCTTGTAACTTGCCGATTGTGTCGGCGAGATTCAGTTTTTCTAATATCCAATACACATCGCTGATTCTAACCCTTGGTCTTGCCATTGTTATGTTTTCGACCAAAGTTCCGTCAAAAATCCCATCAGATGAAATGTTTCTTTCGACGGATTCGTGCAAATGTTTTAATTCAATATCTCGTAGTGAGACACCATTGTAGGCTATGTATCCTTCGTAACTCGTCAAAATACCAGCCAGAACATTTAAAAGCGTTTCTTTTCCAGAACCATTAGAACCCGTCAAGCAGATACTTTCATGCGGTTTAAATTCAAACGAGATGTCATCAAGAATGTACTTATTGGCATCTTTAAACTTATATTTCAGATTTCTGACCGAAACATTAAGAGCCTCATCCGACAACTTGAGGTGGCTTACTGCTCCAAATTCTCTATCTAACGGTAAATCTGTTATATGACCCAATTTATCTACTGCGGTTAGTAAATCAAACACTGAATCCATTGTTAAAAGAATCTTCTCGACTGCTCCAACGACTAACACGATTACGATTTCGGAAGCAACAAACTGCCCCAATGTGATTTGACGGTCGATTACCAAATAAGTTCCCAAAACCAATAAACCACCAGTAACTAATGCTTTAAAAAATACTGCGTTGTAGAAAAGTATGAGTAGAGTGTTGAAGTATTTTTTACGATATTTCAAGTAACCATTTACGTGCTTTTCCATTTTTTGCATTGGCAAATTGGTATTTCCCGAGACCTTAAAAGCATAAAGTGTTCGAGCCATATCTTGTAGCCACTGTGCAATCTTATATTTGTATTTTGACTTCGTAATACTCGCATCGAGGCTTCGTGGGCTAAAAACTCGTATGATACCAAAAACAAGTATAAATGTAAAAACCGCAAAGGCAATGAAAAGTGGGTGATAGGCTGCCAAGAGAATCATCCCGAAAATGATTTGAATCAGGGCCGCTGTTATATCAATCAGAAATTTAGGAAGTGATTTCTGAACCGTAAGAATATCAAAAAAGCGGTTCATCAACTCGGGTGGATAGTACTTTAGTAGTGATTCAGCTTTTATTCTTGGGATTCTGTAAGTGAATTCAAAAGCTGCTTTGGCAAAAAGCCGTTCTTGTAGGTATTCTACCAAAGTTATTTGCATGATTTGCATTACGCCCGAAATCACCAGAGCAACAATCACTAAAGAAATGAGTAAATAGACAGAGCTAAATACTAAACCTCCTGATACTAAGCCAATTATGGCTTGTATACCGAGCGGCATTGCCAGACCAATCACACCAATCAAAATGGCATAGACATAAATAGCAATGATGTCTTTACGCTCGGCGTTGAGCATTCTAATCAATCGCTGAAGCGGGGTGAGGTGGTGTTCGGCTGCTTCTTCTCGCGAATCCCTCGAAATAGAATTGAGAGGGAATGCCGTCAGAATTTGTATTTTTCCATCAATTTCAAAAGGCTCGGGGACATCCCTGAGTTCTTCCTCAAATTCGGTATCGGCAAATAGCAGATTATAATGTTTTCTCCTCTTGAAATCAGTACCCGAAATGACTGGAAAAACCTGCCCGTTTATTTCAGTAAAGTATAGAATCGGGAAATCATTATCCTCTAAAATTTTATCAAAATTCTTTCTATCAATTCTATTTTGGATAAATAAGAGGCCTAATTGCTCACCTTTTACTTCTATTTGATGTATAAAATCCTCTAAATCATAGCGGTGTTTATGTGTTTGTAATTTACTACCGCCTTGGTATTCTATTTTGAAAAAATCGCAAAAATGCTTTAGTACTTGCTTAATTGAATAATCCTTCATCGAATCTGTTTAAGTGCATATACGTAATTTAAAACGAATTTTTAACTCAAAATGTTTCGACCCAATCATGGATGCTATCTATTCAAAATTATTCATAATAAAACACCCTAATTTGGATTGTATTTTTCATGTAATCTACTTTGTCAATTTCTATGCGGTGAATATTTAATCCCATTTTGAGTTTTAAATCCTCGGTCAATTCATTTCGTTTTTCGGGTAATATCATTTCAAAATTATTGTAAACAATTGATAATGAGGATTCTCGTTTGATTATGCGGTTACTTTCTAAAAGGTAGGTTATCAATATAACTACTGCATTGATGATGGCAACTTCCCAGATTTCGGATTTCATTACGGCGTTTATCAAACCAATGGCGATTACCAAAAAAAGATAAGTCATGTCTTTCATCGAAATATCTTCGGTTTTGTACCGGAGCATCGAAAAAACCGCAAAAAGCCCAAATGCTGCCCCCATCGACATCTCGAAAGAATTTAATAAAAAAGTAAGAAGAAAAATGATGGTATTGAAAATAAAGAATGGAAAATAGAACTCGTCTTTTTTGTAAATCGGATAATAAATGAGTCTAATCAGTAGTAAAATAGCGGCTAAATCGAGTAAAAATCGATAAAAAAGGTTTTCAAATTGATACATTGTAAGTGTTGTTTATAGCTTTTTCGGTTTTTATAAAATGATGGTTATTCGGTATTTTTTAGCCAACCAGTGATACTTTTTCTTTCTCGATTTGTTGGTAAAACTTCGTGTTCGATTTTATCACTTTCAAAACAAACCAAACGACCGCCAATTGGCAAAATTTCAATTGTTTCGTTTTCGAGATATAGGGCCAACTGTCCGCCATTTTCGGGTTGCCAATTCTCATTCAGATAGCAAATAAATGATAATTTTCTGCCCGAATCGCTCTTAAATTTATCCAGATGACGTTTGTAAAATGTGCCAACTGGGTAGCTTGCATAATGGATTTCGTAGCTACGAATCCCGAGGTAACAAGTATAATTGACGTATCCGATAAATGATTCGAGTTTATCCAGAAAATCCTTTTCAGTTTCGTCAGCATTTTCTTTTTCGAGCCAAAAGATTTCATCACCCCTTATTGTCTTAACTACTTCATGTTGCTTACTGATTCCTGCTTGTTTAAATAGATTGTTGTTGTATCTTTCTGTTAATGATTTATTCAAATCTACCACTTCTTCGCTGGTCAAAAAATCATCTAAAACTCCAAATCCTTTCTCAACAATTTGTTCAATTATCGCCTCAAATTTATCTTCTTGCATATTCTAACTGTACTTTTCGCTAACATAACCTAAACTTTACCTCAAAATTAGCATTTTATTCGTAATTTTGCACCCCAAATTTAATTGTAAACTGTTTACTTTTTGTAAAGTAAAAAATATGTCATTTCTCGAAGAACTCAAACGCCGCCGTACATTTGCAATCATTGCCCACCCCGATGCTGGTAAAACAACATTGACCGAAAAACTCTTGCTTTTTGGTGGGGCGATTCAAACTGCTGGTGCGGTTAAATCTAATAAAATCAAAAAATCTACGACTTCTGATTTCATGGAAATCGAGAAGCAACGTGGAATCTCGGTGGCAACGTCGGTAATGACTTTTGAGTATAAAAATCTCAAAATCAATATCTTAGATACACCCGGCCACAAAGATTTTGCCGAAGATACATACAGAACGCTAACAGCAGTAGATAGTGTGGTTTTGGTGGTGGATTGTGTGAAAGGGGTAGAGGAACAAACCGAAAGATTGATGGAGGTTTGCCGAATGAGAGATACGCCAGTTATCATTTTTGTGAATAAAATGGATAGAGATGGGCAAAATCCATTCGATTTATTGGATGAATTAGAATCTAAATTAAATATTAAAGTACGTCCGCTTACTTGGCCTGTCAATGGCGGTTCTGATTTCAAAGGGGTTTATCATTTGCTCGATAAAAAACTAAATTTCTTTAAAGTAAATAAAACACGTGTCGAAGATGATATTTTACCAATCGAGCTTAATTCACAACTTTTAGATGAAGCCGTTGGGGCAAAAGACGCCAATCAATTACGAGAAGATGTAGAATTGATTGAGGGCGTTTATGATGAGTTCGACCCACAGTCTTATCTAAAAGGTGAGGTCGCACCAGTGTTTTTTGGTAGTGGAGTCAATAATTTTGGTGTGATGGAATTGCTCGATACTTTCTGTGCTATTTCTCCAAATCCGATTTCACGACAAACTGATAAGCGTGTTGTTGAACCAACCGAAAATAAATTGACAGGCTTTGTCTTTAAGATTCATGCCAATATTGACCCAAAACACCGTGATAGAATTGCGTTTTTGAGAATTTGTTCGGGGCAATTTGAGCGTGGGAAATTCTATAAACATGTGAGACTTGGTAAAGATATGCGTTTTGCAAGTCCGTTTATGTTTATGGCCGACCGGAAAGATGTTGTTGAAGACGGATACCCTGGTGATGTTATTGGTTTGTATGACACGGGTAATTTTAAGATTGGCGATACATTGACAGAGGGTGAAGCCTTGCAATTTACAGGTATTCCGAGTTTTTCACCTGAGATTTTTAAAGAGGTAATTAATACCGACCCTATGAAATCTAAGCAACTCGAAAAGGGAATCCAACAATTGACCGAAGAAGGTGTTGCACAGTTATTTACAGTACCGCTCGGAAATCGCCGAATTATCGGAACTGTCGGCGAACTTCAATTTGAGGTTATACAATACCGACTCTTGCAAGAATACGGAGCAAGTTGCCGATTTGAAGCAAAATCTTACACAAAGGCTTGTTGGTTAACGAGCGATGACAAACAAAAATTGGCAGAGTTTATCAGATTAAAACATAACCAAATTGCTTATGATAAAGATGAAAACCCAGTTTTCTTTGCCGAGACAGACTGGATTTTAAGAATGAATGAACAGAATAACCCAGACATTACATTTCATAAAACATCCGAATTTAAGGTTACGGGATAATATTCTTTAAAAATCCCTGATAGAGCATCTCTATCAGGGATTTTTTCTATTTCTGCTTATAAACAACCCCATCTTTCATAACAAAAGACACATTCATCATTACTTTCGGGTCATTGAGAGGGTTGCTATCTACCGCAATTATATCAGCCAATTTATTGGCTTCGATTGTGCCGAGTTGGTCGCTCATTTCCAGAATACTCGCATTTACAACTGTTGCACATTTAAGGGCTTCTATCATTGGCATTCCACCTTCATTCATGTACTGAAATTCTTTGGCGTTGTATCCATGCGGAAAAACTGCCGCATCGGTACCAAATGCAATCTTAACCCCAGCTTTGTAGGCTTTATTGAATGATTCTTGGATTCTTTGTCCAACTTCAATGGCTTTTGTGGCGATAATTGCCGGATAAAATCCTCTAATTTTTGCCGAGTCCATAACCGTACGGCCGGCTGTAATTGTAGGTACAAGGTAAGTACCTTTTTCTTTAAAAAGTGCAATACACTCATCGTCTAATAAAGAGCCGTGTTCGATGGTCGTAACTCCTGCACGAATTGCTCTTTTCATTCCTTCGGCACCATGGGCATGGGCTGCAACATGAAATCCATAATCTTTGGCGGTTTCAATGACTCCACGAAGTTCGTCTTCCATAAAAACACTCAAAACACCACCCGTTGCCGTTATTTTGATGCAATCCGAACCATCTTTATAACGTTGTCTAACTGCCTGACGAGCCTCTTCGTAGCTATTTATTACCCCATTTGTCATATTTGGGTCGGTCGTAGTATAAATTGGGCTAAGGGCATTGGTTGGGTCGGCGTGTCCACCAGTTGTAGCAATAGATTTGCCGGCAGTAAAGATTCTCGGCCCACTGATAATTCCTTTATTTATTGCATTTCGGATTGAAATATTCACACCCGAACCACCTAAATCACCCGAACCACCTAAATCACGGACAGTTGTGAAACCTGCCATCAGCGTACTTTGGGCTGCTTTGTGGGCTTCAAAAGCTACATCGGCCTCGCGTTGTTGGTATTTTTTTAAGTAGGTTTCTCTGTTAGTCTCACCTTCGATATGGACGTGCATATCAATCAAGCCCGGCAATACAAATTTATTTTTTAGGTCAATCACCTTATCGGTGGCTTGTGGCGTTGTGTATCCGTTTTGAACCGAAAGGATTTTATTCTTTTCCACAATCACCGTTACCTGCGAACGTGATGAATTTGATGTCATGTCGAGGAGATTACCGCAGTGAATGAGCGTTCTTTGACCAATAACAAAGTTCGAAGAAGCCATTAAAATGGCTAAAAGGTAGTTTTTTTTCATTGATATAGATGTTAGGGGTAATTAAATAATATTCAATAATTTTGGGATGGATTATAAAACTTTTTGTTCATTCTGGAGATTGTCTCGGCAATTGGGGGTAAACCAACCGATTTTCTACGGGTATCAAGATTGGTAATGTCTTCGGTTGGTAGCGGCTCATAACTCGTTTCGCCGTAATTTAACGTAAGCTGTGTTCCGTAAATTTGCTTACGTTTCAGAACAATCAACACTCTGTCTATCAGGTTGGCGTAAAGAAGCGGATTTGCATTTTTGTTATCAACCTCTTTTTTCATTTTTTCTAAAACAGATAGTTGAAATTCGGGCTCTGAAGAGCAGTATTCGAGCAAATACACAAATTTATCCGAATGTGATTTTCCAACTTTATCGTATCCCAAAAATCCATATTTTTGAAAAATTTCCTTGACAGATTTTAAATTATTATTAGCAACCGAAACCGATTTTTGTTGAAGTTCTTTTGAGCTAATGTTCGTTAGAGTAGCTTGCACAACCTCATCTTTGCGGTCTAAGACTCGGTATTTGTGGTCTTCGTTGAGCAAAGAATCAATGGCTGTTTTTAAATCA
>JALOLV010000162.1 GCA_025455785.1 Spirosomataceae bacterium
CGTGGACCATTCGGTCATGGAGAATCTTCATCATTTTCAACACGACTACGAAGCAAATGGCGGTACGGTTCGAATAATTGGTTTGGACGAACATTCTCCTGTATCAAGCCATCACTTTGCGGCCAGAAAAAAGGTTGCCAGTGTCTAAATACCTAACACAAAGTATTTAAAATTCAGTACAAGATATGAATTAGTTTATCTTATTAATTAATGGTTAATCTTTGGTATAGTCTTGATAATCAAGTAATTATAAATTTGGATTAACTATTAACTATTTTCGATTCTACACTTCTAAGTATTTATTTTTCAATTATGGTTATTCGTAAATAAAGTGCTAAAATCGGGCGATTGAGTTTGCCGATTTAGCACTTTATCTCTATCCAAATTTAGTTTAATTCACATTTTTTTCCTCTATTAAAATGCAATTCATTCATTTGAAAAAGTTTAGATTAGTTATTTTATTGTTTATAGTTTTTGATTCCATTGGTCAAAACATAAGAGTTGTTGCTCCAGCAAATCACGCATGGTACACTACCAATGGTATTACAAAAATCAATAAGAAGTTTGGGTTTTTTCATGATTTTCAGTTCCGAAGAGCCGACTTAGCACCCCAATCTCAACAATACCTTTTTAGAGGTGCTTTGGTTTACAATGCCAATGATAAAGTACAACTTTTTGGTGGATATGCCTTCGTCAGGACTTTCCCCTATGGTGATTTTCCAGTCAAAACAGATTTTGATGAACATCGTCTTTGGGAGCAGATTCAAATCAAGCAATCGCTCGGAAAGTTTACTTACATCAATCGTTTTAGATTAGAACAGCGTTTTTTAGGCGATTCAAACATAGGCGGTTTTCAAAATCACCGATTTGAAAATCGAATCAGATACATGGCTCGATTAAACTATCCATTTACTGTCAAATTATACGGATATGTTTATGATGAGATTTTTATGAATTTTGGTAGAAAAGTAACAAACAACGATTTTGACCAAAACCGCCTTGGTGCAATGTTGGGATACAAAATAACTCCAAAAATCAGTTTGGAGGCTGGGTATCTAAATCAATTTGTTAAGCAACGAAGACGAACCACAACTTTTCAAAATATATACGAAAACAACCACACTTTGATGGTTTCGGCTGTTACGAGTTTTTAAAAATATTCTAAAAGTTGGATTTTTTTAATTTATCAGCCAAAATCAGTGATTTTTGTAAATTTTTTTTGAAATTGTTCCTAACACAATTCAGAAAGTATGTTAATTTGCATTTTGAAACTATCTGACTATCCTATACATAGTCAAAACCTTGAATGGAAATTCTCATAATTCTTTTTTTAGTCATATTAAATGGCATTTTCTCCATGTCGGAGATAGCCCTCGTATCATCACGCAAAACTAAACTCGAAATCTTAGCCAAAAATGGCGACAGCCGTGCCCAAGCCGCACTCGATTTAGCAAATTCTCCGAATCGTTTTTTATCAACTGTTCAAATCGGTATAACCCTTATTAGTATATTGACGGGTATTTTCTCGGGCGATAGTCTTACGGGAGGAATCCAAGATTTATTGGTTGGTTTTGGGTTAGAACTAAAATATGCCGATAACATCGCAGTCGCTATTGTCGTTTTGATAATCGGTTTTATTCAGTTAGTGTTGGGCGAGTTAGTCCCGAAACGAATCGGTATGTCAAACCCCGAAGCTATTGCTAAGGTGATGGCTGCACCCATGAACATCCTTTCTAAAATCACTTCTCCATTTATCTGGTTACTGACAATTTGTAGTGATTTGATTTTCAAGATTTTAGGTGTTAAAGAATCCGACAGCTCAGTTACTGAAGAAGAAATAAAATCAATTATCCAAGAAGGAACGGCGGGTGGTGCGATTGAAGAAATTGAACAAGAGATTGTGCAGAATGTTTTTCATCTCGGCGACAGAAAAATAACTTCTTTGATGACCAACCGAAACGACATCACCTATCTTGATGTCGAGGACAGTGTTGAAGAAAATAAAGCAAAGATTATCGGAAAAAAACATTCGGTTTACCCGATTTGTAAAGATGGAATCGATAATATCATTGGTTTGCTATACATCAAAGATTTACTCGGTAAAGATTTAGATACGGAATTGGCTAACCTTGAAGATATTCGTAAAAAACCATTGTTTATACCCGAAAATAACCATGCTTATCAAGCACTTGAGAAGTTTCAAGAAGAGAGAATACATGTTGGAATAATCGTGGACGAATACGGAAGTGCGTTAGGAATCATCACCTTGAATGACATCATGGATGCTTTGGTTGGTGATATTTCGGTAACCGGAGAATTTGAATACGATATCCATGAGCGAGAAGATGGAAGTTTCTTAATCGATGCAACGCTTCCGTTCGATGATTTTTTAAGCATTTTTGATATTTCTATTTCTAATCGTAAAGAATACACGGGCTTCGATACACTCGGTGGGTTTGCTTTACACATTCTACAAGAAATTCCCGAGACAGGCGATACTTTTGAATGGGAAGAATTCAAATTTGAGATTATTGATATGGATAAAAATCGTATTGATAAAATTCTTTTGGCTAAAATTGAAGAAAAAGAAAAATAAAATTGTGTTTTGAAACATTAGGGGTTACATCTCTAATGTTTTAAAGCAAAAATCTAAGTTATGACCACTGCACGCAAAGTAGCATCAATGCTATTAGACACGAAGGCTGTAAAATTAAGTGTCGAAAAACCATTTAAATGGAGTTCGGGTTGGAATTCTCCAATCTACTGTGATAACCGTGTAACTCTTTCACATCCCGAAGTCAGAACATTTATTAAGAAATCTTTAGCGAAAGCTATCAAAAAGTCTTTTCCGGAGGTCGAAGTAATAGCCGGTGTTGCCACTGCTGGAATCGCTCAAGGAGCTTTGGTGGCAGAGGCTTTGGGATTGCCCTTTATGTATGTTAGACCTAAACCGAAAGAGCATGGCATGGGAAATCAGATTGAAGGTAGGGTAGAGTCAGGTCAAAAAGTGGTTGTGATTGAAGACTTGATTTCAACTGGTGGAAGCTCGCTGAAAGCTGTCGATGCTCTTAGAGAGGCTGGAGCAGTAGTTATTGGTATGGCTGCAATCTTTACCTATGGTTTTAAAATAGCCGATAAGAATTTTGAAGAAAAAAATGTAAGGTTATTGACACTTAGTAATTACAACGCATTGATTGACGAGGCATCCAAACTAAATTATATTCCAGCAGATGCTATCGAATCTCTTAAAAAATGGCGTAGAAATCCCGATAAATGGGGTTTTTAATTCAAAAAGAACAAATATACATTTAGAATCCGAGCTAAGTAATTTTAAATCTTAGTTCGGTTTTTTTTTAGTTTTTTCATATTTCATTGTATAAAATTTGGAAAAATAAACTTCATAAAGTTACTTTGTATTTAAAAGTACTTTTTAAATAGATAATATTGATGAAACCTTCAATAATCGAAAAAACTTATGTTAATTTGCAACGTTTTTCTTCAAATGTAAGTCATACCCCCACATTTGAATCTACAAATCATGTTTTATTTATGAAATTTTACAAAAAGAGTATTTTTAATAGCCTCTCAAAGATAATTACTTTAGTGCTTTTGGGTGTCAGTGCGTATTCTCAGAATACAGGCCCTGCAACCGGCCCAACGACTGGTCCTACTAATGCACCAACCACGGCACCTGCTACTGCCCCAGCAACAAATCCACAGACCACAACACCTAACATGCCAGTAACAAACAGAACGAGGGTAATCCCGAATGACCCAAATGCTGTAAGAAACGTAACGCTTTTACCTACCGACCAAACTGCGATGACAACCGAGGATTCTATCAGGATGGCTCGTGAGCAAGCAGATTTGGCAAATGAACAACTTATTGCACTAAGAAAAAGAATTTTTGGTTTTAATTTCTTTAACACTGGCAAATTTGACCCGAATCCAGTTGTTAATATTGCTACTCCGAGCAATTATGTATTGGGACCAAACGACCAGTTGCTAATTGATGTCTATGGATATTCACAAGAAAACATTAAAGCAACTGTTTCTCCAGATGGATATATTACCCTGCCAAGAGTAGGTTTAGTATATGTTTCGGGTTCTTCTATTGAGCAAGCTAAAGAAAGAATTGTTAGTAGATTGTCAAAGTTCTACATCGGCCTAAGACCCTACGGTGGGAATCCTGCCAATACATTTTGTAATGTTTCATTAGGGAATATTCGTACAATCAAAGTTACGGCAACAGGTGAGGTCATGTATCCCGGAACTTACACTTTACCTTCGTTATCTACAGCGATGACACTACTTTATTATTGCGGAGGTCCCAACGAAATCGGTACTTTTCGTAAAATACAAGTAATTCGTCAGAATAGAGTAGTTGCAACCCTCGATTTGTATGAATTATTGATGAATGGCACAACAAAAAGCAATGTTTTATTGCAAGACCAAGACGTTTTACAGATTGTTCCGTACATTTCAAGAGTAGCAATTCAGGGAAATACCAAACGTAGCGGATTGTTTGAATTATTACCGAACGAAAAAATAGATAAGGCAATTTATTATGCAGGTGGGTTCAATCCTTACGCCTACACACATAAATTGAAATTGCACCGAAATACAGCAAGAGAACGAAAGATTTTTGACATTGATGAGCGAGCACAGAAAGAATTTGAAGTAATGACTGGTGATTCAATTGTTATTGAAAGAATTTTGGAGCGTTATGAAAACATGGTTAATATCGAAGGAGCTGTGTTTCGCCCGGGTCAATATTCATTAGATAGTAATCCTACGCTTACTCAATTGATTAAATCGGCTGAGGGATTGAGAGGAGAGGCTCTAACGGGTAGAATTTCGATTTTGAGAACTCTTGAAAATATGAGTGTCGAAAATTTGGCAATCAATTTGGATGACGTTTTGAAAGGAAAAGTTAATGATATTGCACTTAAACGTGAAGATTTGATTACGATACCTTCTATGTTCGATTTGATTGAACCGGCATTTATCAGAATCTCTGGTGCGATAAACAACCCAGCGGCTGTTGAAGGCGTTGAGTTACCATTCGTACGAAACATGACGATTGAAGATGTTTTGGTTAAAGTGGGTGGTTTGAGCGAATCTGCTTCATTGTCTAAAGTTGAAGTTGTCAGAAGAAAAAGAAATGTCGATGCTACCTCTGCCAATGCACAAATCTCGGATAGATTCGAGTTTACAATAAACCCTGATTTGAAGATTGACGGTCGTGGTGATAAATTCATCTTGTTCCCATTCGACGAAATTTTTATCCGTCGTTCTCCAAACTACGTCGAACAAACATTCGTAGAGATTAACGGTGAAGTTTTTTATCCTGCCAAATATGGTATTCAAAGTAAAGATGAAAAAATCTCCGATATTATAAAAAGAGCAGGCGGTCTTACACCTCAAGCTTATATTGAGGGTGCCACTTTGATTCGTAAAGTATCTTTAAGCGAAGTTGAAATCGCTCAAAGAAGACGTACAATTAATGAAATCCAGAATAGTACTGTCGGAAACCAGACTGTTGCAGTAGATGATATTGACCCAACTCGTAGCGAATCAATTGGAGTAGATTTGAAAAAAGCAATGTCAAATCCGGGTTCGGTGGATGATATGATTCTTCAAGATGGAGATGTTATTCAAATTCCAAAAAGATTAGAAACAGTGAGAATTCAAGGTGAAGTTCTTTATCCTACCACTGTCAAATACCTTAATGGAGCTTCTTTCCAAGAATATATCTCTCGTGCTGGTGGATTCAACAAGCGTTCGTTAAAAAGCAAGGCTTATGTATTATACGCTAATGGTTCGGTAGATAGAACCCGTAAGTTTTTATTTGTAAATGTGTATCCGAAAGTTGAACCGGGTTCTGAGATAATTATTCCTCAGAAAACCGTTAATACTACACAGCAAATTGCTCAAGCTCAAAACTTATTGGGTACAATTGGGGCTACAATCACAACATTGATTGGTATTTTAGGGATTTTCAGATTATCGAACTAATTGTATCATACTTTTTGACTCAACAAAATCAAACAACTTATCCTATGAGTATCATACAAGAAGAACAGATTTCGACTAAAGAGATATTTCAAAAGATTTTTGGAGTATTTAGACTTCTTTTAAAAAGCTGGAAATTAATTTTAATTTTCTCAGCATTGTTTTCTTTATTGAGTATTGCTTTTGATTATAGCCAATATCAAGAGACCCAATACGGTGCTGAAATCGTATTTAACCTCGAATTAGGCGGCGGCGGTGGCGGCGGTGGAATGGGAGATTTGGCTGGTTTGGCAGGAGCCTTTGGGTTTGGAGGTGGGGGAAACCGTACTGGCGAATTCTTTAGTGCCGAAAACTTTACTCAAATCTTGAATTCTAAGACAGTGTATGAGAAAGCACTGATGAAAGAGATAGTAGTTGGAGGTAAAAAAACACTTTTTATCAATTATTATAAAGATAGTAGTGATATTGCTAAGAAAGAATGGGGTGGAGATTTATTCAATGACCCTGACTATGAATCAATTAACTATAAATTCACAAAGAAAACTCCTGAACAGTTTACCAAGAAAGAAAACGAGATGATTTTTACAATCTACGAAAAACTTTCTGGAAACACTGAGATACGTTCTTTGAGCAAGGGTTCTTCGATGACTTCATTGGTGGCAATCACTAATAATGAAATGTTGTCCAAAATTTGGTTAGAGACGCTCCTTAAAACAATGGAGGAGTTTTACCGTGAAGTCAAAACAAAGAAAACCCGATTGGTACTGGATATTCAAGAAAAAAGACTTGATTCTTTGAGGAGAGTTATGTTGGGTACTGACCGACAATTGGCAACATTAACGGCTCAAAACCAAAATGTGGTTGACCCTTCTGGCCCTCTCAGACAACAGCAGTTATCTCGTAACAATAGTTTTACATCAAATCAATATTATCAGCAATTAGCTACGGTTGAAAATCTAAATCTAATGATGATTAACCAAACGCCAATATTTACTGTACTTGAGCCAGTTCGTCTGCCTCTGCTCAAATATCAGTGGTATATTGGTCAGCGAACAACACTCGGTGCAATTATTGGAATTGTTGTTGGATGTTTATTTATAGTTGTTAGAAGATTTTTCCAAGAATTAGCTTCTTGATATATTTGCAATATCATTTAATCAGCTTACTTAGGTAGGCTGATTTTCTTTTAATCGAATTTGACGATAACTGTTGATTTTCAGTGAGTTATCTTTTAGTTTAGATACAAATTTTGTATGTCTTCAAAAAACGAAACATTAATCACTGCTGGCAAATCTGCTTTACATTACTGGAAAGAGATTTTTAGAAGCAAAGA
>JALOLV010000008.1 GCA_025455785.1 Spirosomataceae bacterium
GGATGATAAGTTGAGCTTGAAAAAAAGAAGAGTTAAAGCCGCTTATGATACAGATTATATGATTGAATTATTAACTTGAATTCTCATGCGTTTGCCCTGTTCTGGAACAGACATTTTACCTTTGAAAATTGCATTCGCACCACCAGTATTACCCTTTGGAAATATGTTCAATATAGAAAATTTTGCACTAAATATGCTATACAAAAACTGAATCATTATTTCCAAAGGATTGGAAGTTAGAATAGCAAATTTTAACATACTAAGATGGATTTTGGTATGTGCCATCGGCAATGATTGAGACACGATATGAATTCGCTCCAAATGTTGAAAAGACTTCTTGAAATCTTTCTCAGCGAAAGCTAAATCATACAATACCATTTCATTTTGAATAAATTGTTTTAGGGTTTTATTTTTCATGATATTTTATTTTTAAAACTTCATATTCTGGATTCTAACGGCATTCAAAATGGCTAAGAGAGCTACCCCCACATCGGCAAAAACTGCCTCCCACATGGTCGCTAATCCACCCGCACCTAAGATTAAAACGATGGCTTTTACTACAAACGCTAAGGTGATATTTTGCCAAACAATGCGTTTAGTTTGCTTCCCGATATTAATTGCCATTGGGATTTTTGATGGTCTATCGTCTTGAATGACCACATCGGCAGTTTCAATAGTGGCATCGCTGCCCAATCCGCCCATTGCAATACCTACATTACTCAACGCCACTACGGGAGCATCATTTACACCATCGCCCACAAAAGCAACGGTTTCATTTTTATCTTTTAACGCTTTGACTTTGTTTACTTTATCTTCGGGCAGAAGGTCGCCAAAGGCGTTTATGATACCTAATTTATCCGCCACAAATTTTACTACATTACTTTTATCACCACTCAACATCGTGGTTTTTACGCCCAATGCCTTCAATTTATCAATCGTTATTTGTGAATCTTCTTTGATGGAATCGGCAATGGTCAGATAACCCACAAATTGTTTGTCATAAGCTACGGCAATTAAAGTAAAAACAATGGTGGTGGGGTCAATGTCGTATTTAATGGAAAATTTATCCATCAATTTGAAATTACCCACCAATAACTCTTTACCTTTTACGATGGCTTTTAAGCCATGTCCAGATATTTCTTCCACTTCATTCAACTCAATGGAAGTATCAATATTTCCCACAAATTGATGAATAGCGGTGGCTACGGGGTGCGTACTTTTACTTTCCAAAACATTCACCATTTGCAGTATTTCGTCCTTACTGAATTCAGGCTTAAAAACTACTTCTTGCACCTTAAAAACGCCTTCAGTCATCGTTCCCGTTTTGTCCATCACTACATTTTGGATATTGGCAATTATATCCAAAAAGTTACTTCCTTTAAAGAGAATCCCATTTTTTGAAGCTGCTCCAATTCCTCCGAAATACCCCAAAGGAATAGAAATAACCAAGGCACAAGGACAAGAAATTACCAAGAAAACCAAGGCTCTATACAACCAATCTTTAAACACATAATCACTTACCACAAGGTAAGGAATAGCGATAATCAGCATCGCCAAAAGCACCACAATTGGGGTGTAAATTTTGGCAAATTTCCTGATAAATAACTCCGTAGGGGCTTTTTGGGCGGTAGCGTTCTGCACCATTTCCAAAATTTTTGACAGCTTACTATCGGTGTAGGCAGTGGTAACTTTTACCAAAGCAACCGTATTCAAATTTATCATTCCCGCCAACACTACATCACCTTTTGCTTTGGTATCGGGTTTGCTTTCGCCTGTGAGTGCTGCGGTATTGAACGAAGCAGAATCTGAAATTAATTCACCATCTAAAGCTAATTTTTCACCTGATTTTAATTGAATAATACTGTTCAATCCTACGGTTTCTGCCTTCACGGATTTTGGTTGATTATTTTCCAAAAGCGTAACTTCATCGGGTCGTTGGTCGAGTAAGGCTTTAATATTCCCTTTGGCTCTACGAACTGCCAAGGTCTGAAAAATCTCACCGATGGCGTAAAACAGCATTACTGCCACGCCTTCGGGATATTCCTTAATGGTAAAAGCTCCGATGGTGGCAATAGACATCAAAAGAAATTCGGAGAAAATTTCGCCTTTCCCGATGCTTTCAATCGCTTCTTTCAAAACGGGAAAACCCACGGGCATATACGCCGAAGCATACCAAACAATTCGTACCCAACCCGTGAACCATTCGGGCTTGAAATAATTATCCAAACTAATAGCAATAATCAGTAAACTAAAACTGATAATGGCGGGGAGAAAAAGCTGAAAAGTGCTTTGGTTTTCACCGCTCGAATGGTCGTGTTTGGCATCTTCAGAGTGTTCTTCAGCGTGTTCATGGTCGTGTCCATCATCGTCAGAGTGTTCATTTTTCAAGAGCTTTTTTGCTTCTGCATTTGTATAAATTTTTTCTTCTTGATTACAACAAATCTGTTTGCCGTCTTGGTCGTAAATATGTTTGTGTTCCATGATTTATTATTTGAAAATTTTAGTATTAAATCGGTACGAAAATCCGAGTGAAAGATAGTGATTTGGAGCATTTTCTGTGATTCCTACTCCACCAGAAATATCAATCATGATGTTATGGTTGATTAAATAAGTGAATCCTCCATCTATTCGATTATCAATGGGTTGTTTTTGTGGTAAAAACCCATAAATTTCTATGTAAAAACCAATCTTTTCCGTAATGGCAAATCCCGTTGTCAAGGTATAAAGGAAAGTCGGTTCAGGCGTTGTACCATTCCATTCTGTTCCCAAATTATAAGCCAACGAGAGCCTTCTTGATAAAGTATGTTGCATCGTAAATCTATACGCTGGGGCAAAATAATTTATGTCAAAATCTCTCTTAGCAACATTTGGAACTGTCAAATGACCAATAAAAGATGTTGTCGGAATTATCCCTTTTTCTTCCGTAATGTTTACCTTGAAACCTACCGTTATCGGTGTAATGCCCGTTGTTGTCTCACTATTGGTTTGAACCGAAACCAATTCAGTTATCAAACGCAACTCGAAGTTTTTAGAGATTCCCAATTTCCATAAAGTTGATGGATAAGCGAGTGACTGATTGCTTTTGTTTGCATTTTCAAACGTTAAACCATTTTCAGCCTGAATATATCCTATTGGGACAATAAAAGGACATTCGGTTTGGTCTGGTCTATCCAATTGTATGGGGGTTTGACCCATAGTTTTCTGACCCAAAAAAGCTATTAAAATCAAGAGTAATACACTTATTTTCAACATTTTATCTTTGTGTTAATTTTTATTTTAACACAAAGATAAAATTATTTTAGACTTATCTAAAAATATTATTAGAATAACATAAAAATACTAATTATTCAAAGTGATTGAAAATTTATTTCTCACCGCTTCGTAATCTTTTTCTTGATATTTACCCGATGTTTTATCCATAAAATCGGTCTCAATAAGGTACAAACCTTTAATATCTGGTTTGAATGTTGTGATGCCTTGTTCATTGGCAACCAACGCCTTTTCCCATCCTTGCGGATTCGTAACTTTTATTTTGGCTTTTGGATAAGGCAATTCTACTTTAAAAATTTGCACGGTTAGGGCTTCATTTGTGCTGGTTATTTGAGCATCCAAGTAGGAAACAGGCTTTTTGGCAATTTCCGAACCATTTTCAACTTGATAAATTGCCCGCTGAAACTCATTTGGCTTGACAATTCCCATCCCGTATTTTGTCCAATCCACCACCCCTCGGGTGTCGTTAATGGCATAAATTTGATAAAATCCTTTTTGATTTGGCGTGAAAGTTCCTTCCCAACAAGTTTCTGTTTGGGTAAGCGAAACGTTTATTTTCTCGCCATTGGGAGCAACAACGAAAGCCTTAAAATCTTTCATTGAAGCCAGTTTATTGCCTTTTTCTCTCAAATTATGTTCAAACTCACCAAAATAAATTTGAATACGTGCTGGGGCGTTCAACTTCCCCGAACCCGTTACTTCAACCCAATAAATATGGGCGTTTGCCAAAAATGGCAGGATAATCATGGCGAGTAATACGATTGATTTTTTCATTTATTTTTGTGTTTTTAGCTTTAAATTTGATTATGAATTAATGTCCGTGTTCACCACCACTACCTTCACTTTTCAGTAAATGGCTTTGGATATAATACGCTCCTTTGGTAACAATTTTGGCATTTTTTTCAAGGCTTTGCAAGGGAGTAATTTGCACAAATCCTAATTGCCCATTTCCCGTTTTAACCTCAATGCGTTGAAAATGATACGTTTTTCCTTCCGATGTTTCGGAATGTTCTTTTAGCATTTTACCTTGTTTTTCTTCTTCGTGACCTTCTTCCATCACAAACATAAATTCACGTCCATCGGCTTTCACAATGGCATCCGTCGGTAGGGCTTGCACCGTATTTGCTCCTACGTCAATCAAGGCATTGACGTACATTCCAGAAATCAGCGTTTGCTTTTCATTCACAATATCAGCGTGAACTGCCACAGATTTACTTTCATTGGCAAAGGCTTTTCCGATGCTAAAAATTTTGCCTTTGATTTCAATATTGTTCTGATTAGTCAGGATAAAACGTACATTCTGTCCTACTTTTACTTTGTTTAAATCCTTTTCATACACCAATAAATCTACGTGCATTTTTGAATTATCTACAATGGAAAAAAGGGGAGTTCCTACTTCGGCATTACTGCCAATTTTGATGTTCACAGCGGTAATATAGCCCGTAATGGGGGCTGGAACGGATAAAATGGGCGTTTCTGAACTTCCGCCCATTTGCAAAGTTTGCCCCATGATGGTAATTTGCTTTTGGAATGTTTCAATTTTTTTCTTTTCTAATTCTAAATCGGAACTCACTTTTTGGAACACTTTTTTGGCATTTACATTTTCATCGGTCAATTCTTTTTGTCGGGCGTATTCAATTTCTAAATAGTCTTTATTCAACTTGGCAGTTTGTAATTCCGCTTGCAATTTCTCTTTTTCTAACCGCAAATTATTGAATGCTAAACTCTGAATGGTTGCCAACGATTGCCCTTTTCTAACAAATTGCCCTTCGATAACATTGATGGTTTTTACGATGCCCCCCATAAAAACCGAAACGTCCGCCTGATTCTGTGGGGGCAGTTTCGTATAACCATTGGTATTAATTACTTCACTCAGATTCTTTAATTCATAAGTCCCCAAGGTAATATCAGAATTTTTAAACTGGGCTTCGTTCAATTCCACTTCTTTGACGGTGGATTCGGTGGCTGGCTTGGATTCTTCTTGGGATTCGGTTGCTGGCTTGGTAGCGTTTTTACAATTTGACAAAGCAAAAGTCAAAAATAAAGCACCGACTATATATATGATTTTCTTATTCATTTCTCTAAAATTTAATTATTTAACAAAAATTGAAGGTTGATAACACTTTGGTTATACGAGTAAATGGCTTGTAAATTATTAAGCTGAATTTCACGGGATGTTTGAATCCCTTGCAAGTATTCGATGTAAGAAATATCCCCGTTAAAATAGGCTTTGGCAGCATTTTGGGCAATAATTCTGGCATTGGGAATGGCGGAATTTCGGTAATAATCCAACAAAGATTTTGATGCCGAAAGTTGTTGTAGTTCTTGGGAATATGCTCCGTTTAACTGGCTTTGTTGGAGTTCCACATTTTTGCTTTGGATTAAAATATCGGTTTCTGAAGCTCGTATTTTTGCCTTATTACTTTTAGTGCCAAATATTGGAATAGATACCCCCAAGGTAATACCCTGAAAACGTGGAATGCCATTATAATAAACCGTTTTGCTCTCTACTTCTTGATTTCCCGTGAGTGATTGGATGAAATATCCGCCCGTAAATTCGGGTTTTATTTGGGCTTTATCCACCTCTTTTTTTGCCTTTGCCACGTCAATTTGTTGGATAGCGAGCTGCAAAAACGGATTTTGTCTAAGCATAGAAGAATCAGTCAATGCTGTTGAATTGAGGGGAACAAACTCGGTGGTGCTTATTTCAAAGTCCGTTTTGAGATTGAGAAGGGTTTTCAACTTCGTTTTTTCAATGACGATAAAATTTTCATTTTGCTTGATTTGTTGCTGCAATTCTTCTTGTTTGGTGATGGCAGTCATTTTTTCTAAGAGATTGGTTTCTCCCGTTTTGAACCGTAAGGCAGAAGCATTCACGAAAATTTTGAGCAATGAATCTTGCTGTAAATTATTCCGATTTACTTGTTGCAGGTATAAAATCGCATTCCAAGATTGCCTAATTTCTTGGGTGATTTGTTGTTTTGAGAGGTTTTTTCTTAATTCAGCATTTTTTACATTTGAACTTAACAAACTTTTTTGAGCCTTTAATAAATACGGATTAATGCTTTGAGAAATACTATAATTTTGGTCAAAATTTCGAGTATTATACTGCCCCAACATGGTATTTATATTAGCTTTTGGCATTTGTGAAGCCGTCCCTTTCAATTGATTTTGCATCTGAATATTCAAATCATCTACTTGAATTAAAATATTGTTTTTCAACCCCAAATCAAGGGCTTCTGACAAAGTTATCGTTGGTAAAGTTTGAGTATTCTGAGCGTTTGTATGAACTCCAATTAATACCAGAAACAGGACTGAAAGCGTGGAAACAACTTTTTTTGTTTTTTCCTTGAAACCATTTTCAAAGTAAAAATATAGAATCGGTAATACAATTAGGGTTAATAAAGTAGCCGTAATGAGTCCACCAATTACTACGGTTGCCAATGGTTTTTGTACTTCTGCCCCCGCACTGTGGCTTAGTGCCATTGGTAAAAAACCCAAAGATGCCACCGATGCCGTCATGATTACGGGGCGTAAACGGGTTTTTGTTCCTTCTCTTATTCTTTCCAAAATATCGTTCATTCCTTCGGCTTTTAGTTGATTAAAATAACCAATCAAAACGATTCCGTTCAGCACTGCCACGCCAAAAAGAGCAATAAAACCAACCCCTGCCGAAATACTAAATGGCATTCCTCGCAACCACAAGGCAAATACGCCCCCAATAGCCGAAAAAGGAATGGCGGTGAAAATCAAGATGGATTGTTTAACGGAATAGAAGGTGAAAAATAACAACACAAAAATCAGTAATAATGCCACGGGAACTGCCACCGCCAAGCGTTTATTGGCTTCTACTAAGTTTTCAAATTGCCCTCCGTAAGTGATGTAATACCCCGCAGGGAGTTTTAGTTTTGCGTCTAATTTTTGTTGAATTTCATCCACAATGGTTTTTACGTCCTTTCCTCTAACATTAAATCCTACGGTAATTCTTCGTTTTCCGTCTTCTCTACTTATCTGCATCGGACCAGGTTCAAAATTAATATCCGCCACTTGTTCCAAAGGGATTTGATTGCCAGATGGAAGAGTAACAAAGAGTGTTTTTAGGTTCGTAATGTCCTGTCGGCTATCTTGTGCCAAACGAACTACCATATCAAAACGTTTTTCGCCTTCGTAAACATACCCTGCGGTTTCCCCTGCAAAACCCGTCCGAATGACTTTATTCAAATCGCCCACATTCAACCCATATAAAGCTAATTTGTCTTTATTGTAACGAACCGTAATTTGTGGTAAACCGCTTACTCGCTCGGCTTTGGCATCGGTTACGCCCTCAATTCCTTGCATTAATTTTAGGGTTTCTTCGCCTTTACTAACTAACATTTCAATGTCCTCTCCAAATATTTTAACCGCAACATCGCTCTTAACGCCCGAAATTAATTCGTTGAAACGCAATTGAATAGGTTGCGAAAACTCAGTCGTAACCCCAGGAATATCCGACAGGGCTTCTTCCATTTTTTCCATCATTTCTTCTTTGGTTTCGGCAGATGTCCAATACTTTTTATCTTTCATTTTAATCACAATGTCAGCAGCTTCCATCGGCATTGGGTCAGTAGGGATTTCGGCACTACCGATTTTACTAACAATCATTTCAATTTCTGGAAATTTGGCTTTCAGAATTTGCTCCGCTTTGGTGGTGGCTTCCACTTCTTGCGAAAGGGAACTTCCAGAGGCAATAATGACATTGGCGGCAATGTCGCCTTCATCGAGCGTTGGGATAAATTCCCCTCCCATTCTACTGAAAACGAATAATGAGATAATTAACAGCATCAAAGAAATGCCCACAACCGTTTTTTTCATGGTTAAAACCCACGACAAAAGCGGTTGATAAACCCGATAAATCGCCTCAATAATTTTATCCGAAATATTCTTTTTGTGGGAGATTGTTTTGCTTAAAAATAAAGCCGAAACCATCGGAACGTAGGTCAATGATAGAATAAAAGCCCCTAAAATGGCAAATGAAACGGTTTGTGCCATCGGTTTAAACATTTTTCCTTCGATGCCGACCAATGCCAAAATAGGCAGATAGACTATCAAAATGATGATTTCGCCAAAGGCAGCACTACTTCGTATTTTCACGGAGGCTTCATAGACTTTTTCATCCATTGTTTTACTGGAAAGTTTGCCTTCGGGATTGAGGTGTAAACTATGAATGATGGCTTCCACGATGATTACTGCCCCGTCCACAATTAAACCAAAATCAATAGCTCCCAAACTCATGAGATTGCCGCTCACGCCAAAGAGGTTCATCATACTCACCGCAAAAAGTAGAGCCAAAGGAATCACCGATGCGACCACCAAACCCGCCCGCCAATTACCCAACAGTAAAACCAAGACAAAAATGACAATTAATGCTCCTTCTAATAAATTGGTTTTAACCGTACTAATGGCTCGATTTACTAATTTTGCTCTATCCATAAATGGCTCAATATCAACTCCTTCGGGTAATGATTTTCTGATTTGTTCCATTTTTATTTTCACCCTACCCACCACTTCCGAACTGTTTTCACCTTTCAGCATCATCACCATTCCCGTTACTTCTTCGCCTTTTCCGTCTTTGGTAACTGCCCCGTAACGTACACTACTCCCACGTTGAACGGTTGCCACGTCTCGGATTAGGATGGGGATTCCATTGTTGTTTTTGACCACAATTTTATTGATGTCGTCCATTGAATTTACCATACCGATTCCCCTAATAAAATAAGCGTAGGGTTTTTTATCAATGTAAGCCCCACCCGTATTTTCATTATTTTTTTCAAGAGCCTCAAAGATTTCTGTAACGGTGGTATTCATACTTTTCAGTTTGTCGGGTTGCACCGCAATTTCATACTGTTTCAAGAAACCGCCCAAGGTATTGACTTCTGCAACTCCTCTTGTGCCAATCAATTGAGGACGAACAATCCAATCTTGGATAGTTCGTAGTTCAGTGGCATCATATTTTTGTTCAAATCCTTTTTTTGGAAAAACCACGTATTGATAAATTTCTCCCAAACCCGTACTGATAGGGGCTAACTCAGGATTTCCAAGTCCTGTCGGGATTCTATTTTGAGCTTCTTTCAATCGTTCCGAAATTTGGGTTCTTGCCCAATAAATATCCACTTCTTCCTCAAAAACTACCGTAACCACACTTAATCCAAAACGGCTAATAGAACGCAATTCAACTACTTTTGGAATGGATTTTACGGATTGTTCGATGGGATAAGTAATAAATTGCTCCACTTCTTGGGTTGCCAAAGTGGGCGAAGTCGTAATAATTTGAACCTGATTATTGGTAATATCGGGTAGTGCATCAATGGGCAGTCTGGAAATGGAATACACCCCCACCAGTACCAATGCCAAGGTGAATAATCCCACAATAAATTTATTATTGATGGAAAAATGAATGATTTTATCTAACATTTTCTAAATCTAAATTTTATGAAATACAGCAAATCTTACTGAAATGAGATTATCAGTAATGACTAAAAACAGTAAAATAGTAAAATTTAGATTTTGGGCGGTTGCCAAATATTTCCGTAGAAATTGGAAGCGAAAGAGTCATTTTTAATAACAATTCTCTCACTTAGGGGGAAAAAAGAAGGGGTATTCTCCGTCATTAAAACGGGAGATTGAAAGCTAAAAGCAATGTTTGTACCGCAACAAGCACAAGTACAAAATGGTGAACACGATTCTGTATCTTCTTGGTGATTATGGTGGTCGGTTTGGGAAAAAGTTTCTTTGCCATTATCCAATACTTTACAGTCCTTCGTATCGCCACAAGGCAGACTTGAAAGTACGAGTATGTACATGGAAAATATGACTGAAAAGAGTTTCATTGGGCAAAGATAGGATAAAATATCATGCAACAGGTAGGCAAAAATTATTTTAAACATTCAAATAAATAGAAGTTCCCCTAATTGCTTAAAAAACTCAATAATTCAACGTAATTCCAGCACCAAATCCCATATCACTATCATAATGCGTTGAAATACCAACATTCCGACTTACAATATATCTGAAACCTGCCATGTATTCTTTATCAGTATTCACCATCCAATTCATCCGTAATCGCTTAGAAATAGGCATATCTTTTCTTTCCAATTGAAAACGAACATTTCCGTCCGTAAATACTTCGGCTTGTGCCATGATTAACATGGGTAAAGTATAATTTACCCCAATACTGAATACGGCTCGTTTGTCTTTGGTGTTGGTTTGTCCAAAAAGATTTTTCTCCTTTTCATCAATGCCTAATTTACGGTAACGCCAATCAAAGCCGATGAAAGGCATTAACCATTGCATCTTACCAATGTATCGTCCGATATGAGTTTCGGTTTCGTAACCGTGTGCATCATGGTAGCCTAAACGCCATTCCGTTCCAATGCTCCAACGAGTATTAGAAATCATTAATTCGCCATCGTTTCCATTTGTTTCCGTAGCATTCTCAGCCATGACATGAAATTTTCTATCATCGGCAAATAATTTGCGTTGTGCCAATTTAGGATTGGGTATTTCTGGATTAGCGGGTGAGTTTTCATAATAGAAAATTCTTCCCATTCCTGCCATCATGTGGTAGAGGATATGACAATGAAAAAACCAATCCCCGCTTTCAGTAGCGGCAAATTCTAAGGTGTCGGTTTCCATAGGCATAATATCAATGATATTTTTCAGGGGTGAATAGTCTCCCTGTCCATTCAAAACCCTAAAATCATGTCCGTGTAGGTGCATGGGGTGTCGCATCATCGAACCATTATGAATTATCATTCGCACATTTTCACCTTTCTTTATCAGAATTTTATCACTTTCCGAAACCACTTTATTGTTCATACTCCACACGTAACGGTTCATGTTTCCGCTCAATTCAAACTTTAATTCTTTGTAGGGTGCATTGGGTAGGGTTGTCTTTGAAGGAGATTTCAAAAGAGAATAATTCAGCGTAACGATGTCCGACATTGCATTACTGTTGTATTGAGATTCATCCATTTTCATATCCCTCATGTCATGCCCTTTCATACTTTTCATGTCGTGTTCCTTCATATCATCCATTTTCATATCCTTCATGGACACCGTGTCCTTTCCAGCGTTAGATTTTTCTGATATTTCCCCCGTGATTTCTGGGTACATAACCGTATTCATATCCATTTGATTTAGGCTCATACTCATGCCCATATCGTCCAAATCTCCGTTCATTTTCATCATGCCATTCATCATTTTCATTCCCTCAAAATATTTGAGTTTAGGCATCGGTTTGGCTTTCACTTTATCACCCGAACCCAAAAACACAGAAGCTGATTTGGTGCGGTCTTCGGAGGTAACTAAGAATTCAAAAGCCTTTTCATCGGCTGGAATCGTAACAATTACATCATACGTTTCGGAAACTGCCACGATTAATCTATCCACTTCAACGGGTTCTACATCGTTTCCGTCACTTGCTACAACTGTAATTTTACCTCCTGCATAATTTAACCAAAAATAGGTTGATGCCCCTCCATTTGAAATTCTTAACCGAACTTTATCTCCTGCCTTTAATTGTGAAAACTGGCTTTCATTTTTACCATTAATGAGAAACTGATTATAATAGACATCGCTCACGTCCATTGCCGTCATTCGTTTCCATTCATTTTTAATTTTGGTTTTAATATACCCTTGTTTAATGGCTTCGGAATAACTTTG
Source organism: Spirosomataceae bacterium (assembly GCA_025455785.1). GTDB lineage: Bacteria > Bacteroidota > Bacteroidia > Cytophagales > Spirosomataceae > JALOLV01. The sequence continues at coordinate 11,971 of JALOLV010000008.1, forward strand.
AGTTGTCCCTTTCTGAATGGCAAACCAATCGGTAGCATTATGCAACATTCTGTGGACATTATTGGGGTTTAAGTCAGTCCACTCACTCAAAATGAGGGGAATGGTGGGAATGGTTGATTCATCTTGTTTATTCAAAATCATTGAACCATACATTCCAATTTGTTCCTGTAAACCTGAATGACTATGATACCAATGTGTGCCATGTTGAATAATTTTAAAACGATACAAATGGGTCGTATGCGGTTTAATGGGCATTTGTGTTAAGTTCGGAACGCCATCGTATTGATTAGGTAATATTAGCCCATGCCAGTGTAAAGAAGTCTCTTCACTGAGTTCATTATGCACATAAATTTCAGCTGTATCGCCTTCGGTAAAGGTGAGCGTTGGCATCGGAATTTGTCCATTTACGGCAATAGCTCGCTTAGGTCTTTTACCTAAAATTACGGTAGTATCTCTTACATATAAATCGTATCGTACAACTTTGGGCGTGTATTTAATTGACTGATTGTTAGATACGTTATTGTTTTTTTGAACTTCTTTCAACGCTGGTATAGACATTTGATGATGCTCGTGTTGGGCAAAAGTTTTACTACTAATTAATAAAAGGTATAAACCTAAAAGAATGGAATTTCTCATACTATTTATGCTGATTTAGCAATTTTTTCCATGATTTGGTGATTCTCTCCAAACCGACAAAGAGCTTCACAATGTTGGCGTAGTTCAGAGAATAAGATGAATTTAATGGGCGTTTTTATTTGCTTGATTGAAGGGCGTGAAAGCTGCGAAACCACGTCTTTCTCTCTGCTATTGGGTATTACTAAATAGAAAATTTCATCCCCATCAGCAATGGAGTAAGATAGGTCTGTTAATCGTAAAATGCCCGAGTAAATACTGGTGCTTTTCTCTACTTCAAAAGCACAAATTACCTTGTTTGTTCCTTTCTTAAACCACAAAACATCAATCAATTTAATGGTATTGGTAGTTTCTTTATCACAATTAATGGCAGGAAATTTATCAGGACTCATAAATGAAAAACTTTTTCCATCATAAGACCTCGAGCGGTCATTGGATGCCACAAAAGCATCATACCCTAAACTTTGCCCAATTTTCAAAAGGTGAAATTGCATTTCTGAATGTTGATTATCTTCTTGCTTTTCCTCCTGAATTTCCCTTTGGCGTTTCTCAATACTTTTCTCTAACTTGTTTCTTTCTTCTTCGCTTAAATACTCATCGTTTCCAATCAACATTTTTTGCGTTCCAATCTCAAAACAAAGCCCCGCAATTGCCCCTAAATCGTTAGAAAGGTGAGTTTTATATTTGTTGTTAGTTTCTACTAATACCTCTCTGATTTTTAGGTACTCTGACCAAGACCCTAATTTCTTTTTATCATTGAATAAAGCGTTGAATCCATTCACGATTGCCGTATTGAATGGTGGAAATAAAGTCGGATGCAGAAAGTACAAAATACTACCAACGGCTGGACCCAAACCTTTTATTTTCAAGGCATCTAATCGGACAATTTCTTTGATAATTTGTTCTTCCGTTTTGGCATTAATACAATTTTCCAAAAATTGACCGAAAGCCGTTTTATTGCCTTGATGTTCGTAAATATCAGGTATTCGCAGTTTGGGTTTCCAGTAAAAAGGGTGCGAAACACCGACAAATATTTGTTTTTGTTCTGCTATACAGTTCAATACGAACTCTAAAGAGCTGCCTTTAAAATCATTGGGGAAATTTTTGTTTTTAATATCAACTACTACCTGCAAAACCCCTCTTCGGATAGTCCGAAAGGCTTTTAAGCGTTGGTCATTATCAATAAACCAAGTGTTAAAAACGCTTTGGCTATCGGTTTTATATTGGGTAATGATGTGGTTTAAATCGGTTGCCATGGGTGATGTTTTCACAATCTATTAATACCATGAAAGTTTGGGTGATAATTCAGCTTTACTTTCATCTTAATCCAAGCGGTTTCATCAAACGGAATGTTACCTCTTTTTAATTCTTTCCTGAAAAGCATATCCAACGCTTTATCAGAGATAAATAACCAGTTATTTTTCATCTCTTTGTAGCTTTAAAATAGGAAAATGTACCAATTGCAGTATTCATTGATTGTGAAACGGAAACTTCCCGAAACCCTACCTCACTAATAAACTTCGGCATCAATCCTTTTACGTTATCATCGGTGGTTTTAAATCCGTCAAGTAATTGAACAATGCCAAAAGTGAAACGCATTAGAAGATTTTGAGCCTTTCCCCAATCTGCAATTATGAGTGTACCAGTGGGTTTCAAAACTCGGTAAATCTCTTTGAGACAAAATCTTTTAGTATCGGCATCCAACTGATGAAACACTAAGCAACTATACACTTTATCGAATTGAGCATCAGGATAAGGGAATTTACCTCCATCGTATAAATCTAATGTTACTTCTAACTGTTGATTTGTCAATTTATGTTCCGTGATTGCTTTAACTTTGGGGTCAATATCCAGTCCATACAGCTGTATGGACGGATTTTGTGTTTTGACTCTAATTAAATTCTGCCCAGTACCAAAACCAAACTCTAAAATTTTCTCATTCGTTTGAGGCTCAATTTCTTTTATTAGCGTTTCACGAAATCTCTGCTCAGGCATCGTTAAACGAATCGTTAGGTCATAATAATTGGTCAAAAAATTATACCCTAACGCTGGAATGAATGGTTTATCTTGCATGATAATATTAGTGCTTATGGTCGGTTTTACTCATATCACTTTCAGGCATACAATGATTTTCATATAAACAATGAACCGCACAAGCAGCTTGTTGCTTGTAATTATTGTGCAAAAGCATCACTGTTTCACCTTTGGCATTTGTTACTTTACACATTCCCGAATGATTTGATTTTCCGATGGTATATTTCTCTTCATTATCCTTGAAATAATAAACGAATGAACCATTTTTAGGAGCTTTTCCAATTACTTTACCCGTTGAATCCACGATGTTTCCGTTACTATCTATTCTTGTCATAGACTTACCCGCTTGGTCAAAACCTCCTTCTAAGGTAATGCTTCCGATTTGGTTTCTTCCATTCAAAATATGTCCTTTATAATCTACCATTGGCATTGATTTTTGAGCAAATACGCTTAATGAAGCGATAAAAAAGAGGGCAAAAAATACGGTTAATCTTTTCATTTTTTTAAATTTTAAAACTGTGGAATTTTATAATTACTCATCAATTATTTAAGATTAGCTCATGATTAAAATCATTGCTCCACTCATTCCAATCATTAGGGCATCTTCAATAATAGTTACGGTACTCATGGGTAAATTGAATACCGCACCCAAACAAGCACATTGAATTTTCTTTTTATTTAACACACTTTGCAAAACCCCAATGATACTCATACCCATGACGACAAAAGTGATGATGCTCGTAATCATTGGTTGAAAACTGATTAAATATGCAAACCCTAAGCCCAATTCAATAAAAGCATACAGATAACCCCAAACGGGTATTTGCTTGGCAAGCACATCATACATTTGATAACTATCGGCAAATCCTTTCAAATTCAACAACTTAAAAAAGGAAAATACTAAGAAAAAACCAGCCATAAAATGCCCCATCCATTGCATAAAATCAAAGGAGTTATTACCCATTTGAATTAATAGAGTTACAGTCGAGATATAGCCAAAAATCAATAAAATGGGCTTGTAGGTCTCAAACCAAGATTTTGTTTGCTCGGCAACTTCATTGTGTTGTATGGCAGCAATTTGATATTTGCTTTCTTTTCCTCCAATTGCCTCTTGAAAATCCGACAAGGCAATGTGTTTATCCATCGAAATTGTGGCGGTATTGGAATCCTTTGACACTTCTACCGAAGTAACATTTTCCAAACTCAATAAACTATTTTTTACTTGGGCTTCACAGCTACCACAGGTCATACCTGTGAGTTGATACGTGTGTGTCATTTTCTACATTTTACAGTTTTCTGCACATTTTCTACACGCTTCTGCACAAGCCTTACAACAAGCTGCATGGTCTGCATATTTCTCACATTCCATTGCACAAGCCTCACAACATTTAATGCACAATGCACAAAGGGCATCCGCAAATTGCGAATCTCTGGCACATAGTTTGGCACACAAATCGCAGATGTCGGCACAATCACGGCATAGCTTTACACATTCTTGATGTCCTACCATATTCAAACATGAAATAGCACATTTTTCACATTCAATCATGCAAGCTAAACAAGCATCAATACTTACTTTTGAGTTTTTCATTGCTGTATTATTTACATTTTATAGATTAGTTTCTATGATGTAAAGTTCTGGAAAACAGCAAATTGATTGTTACAAAATTCTAAGTAAGTGTTATATAATTATCTGATTATAAAGTTTATTTTACTTCAAAATTCAACATCATTCCATCGTCACCATGTTCGAGATTATGACAGTGAAAAACAAATTTCCCTTTTTGTTCAAATTTCATAATGACTTGTACTTTTTCACTCGGAGCTACTAAAACGGTATCTTTCCAACCTTTTTCTTGCGGAAAAATGGTGTTCCGTCCACCTATTCGTGAAACTACTTGAAACTGGACTCCGTGAATGTGCATGGGATGGGCTTCGTCTCCAGTTGAGTTATCAAACTCCCAAGTTTCCGTTGCTCCAAAACTAACCGTTTCATCCACTCGGTTGCTATCATATACCTTTCCATTAATTTTGTGCATACCACCACTCATTGCCATCATATCCATCGTTATCGTAAATTTTCTGGTCTTGCTCGAACCCGCTATTTTAGGTACAGGAATCAACGAGGATGGCATTTTGAAGGTATCAGATTCCTGATTTTTCACAATAAAGTCAATAATTTTATAGGATTGTGTACCTTGTGATGTTCCCATTGTTGAAAAAGTTTCATTAATCAAATAAACTTGTTCTCCCACTTTCAACGTTGAAAAATCAATCAAAATATCTGCCCTTTCACCAGAACTTACCATTAAATTCTTCACCTTTTCGGGCTGCGGTAAAATACCTCCATCTGACCCAATCACGTAAAAGTCAGCTCCGTTACTCAATGCCAAATTATAAATTCGGGCTGATGAACCATTCAAAACCCTGAATCTGTAAAATCGAGTTGCTACGTTCAGAAAGGGTTTATAAGTCCCATTTACCAAAATAGTTTCTCCCATATATCCTGACATCACCTCCATCATGGTAGGATTATACTTGATACTACCGTCAGTAGTTAATCTTTTGTCTTGAATAATTAATGGTATTTCATAACTTCCACTCGGTAAATTCAACGCTTTTTCCTCGGGGCTTTCCACAATAAATAAACCAGCTAATCCTTGTGCAACCTGTTTGGCGGTTGTTTTGTGAATATGGGGATGATACCAACTTGTACCTGCTTGTTGATTAATGGGAAATTGAATATTGAAACTTTCATTGGGCATTACCATTTGTTCTGGATGTCCGTCCATTTCAGCAGGAACTACCAAGCCATGCCAATGTACGTTGGAATGTTCCGACATCTTGTTTTGAAAGGCAATATTTATGTTTGACCCCTTCTGTACTCGAAAAGTGGGTCCCAAAATTCCATTATGATAACCTTGAACCATCACTTTCTTGCCCGTAAGCAATTCATCCTGAATACTTTGAGCAACCAAAGGAGTTGTTCCATTGATGGTTTCGGGTATTTCCAAAGCATTGATAAATTCTCCATCCGTAACGTTTGGAGCAACCGCTGCATCCATATTCATTCCACAGGATAATAAGCCCTCACCAGCCACTAAGGCAATAGTGCCAAAGCCTAAACTTTTGAGAAATTCATTTCTTTTCATTGTGCTAATTTTTTACGTTTAAAGAGTAAAGTAATTTTTATAATTTTCAAATTCGGCTAATGAAGTCTTCGCTCAAAACGAAGGCTTCATTAGTCTAACATTTATTTCAAAGTCTCCGTAACCTTTCCACAGGTCAGCATTGCTTTTCCGTAATAAGGATTTTTGACCGCTGAATTATCACTCAACCAATAGGCTTTTGCCATTGGGCAGTATTGTTGATAAACGGGACTTTCGTTTGCGTTTAAGCCTTTAACTAAGGCAAAAACATTATTCGATAAATCATTAAAATGCTCTCTTTGATGCTTCACATCTTTTGTTTCGTTGATATGACTGGCATCAAATTTGATTTTTTCGGATAACCCCATGAACAGATTACGTTGTTGAGAATTTAATTTTGTCATCGGTAATGCCGAAATCGTCTTCACTAATTCACCCGCTTGTAAATTGGCAGTTTTTCCATCATCGGCTATCAAAGCATTTTTCAAGGCATAATAATTACTTAAACTTTTGGTGATGTTCGCTTGTACTTCTGGGTCTAATGTTGGTTTTAGGGTAGTAGTTTCCTTTTTCATATCTCCCATATCTTTATTCATATCGTGTCCAAGGTGAGCATCGGTTGCGGTTGGTGTTACACCCGTTGTTTGTTGCCACGTAGCAATTTTTTTCTCCCAATTTTGAGCCATTGGAATCAAGTTTTGCTTTTTTGCTAATTCCACTGCTCTCTGTGCCACTGGAATTGCTTCAGGAAATTTGCCTTGACTCTCCAAAATCTTAGCTTGCAAGTTTGGATAATAAACATTGTCAGCCTCCATCATACCCGCTTTGGCAATCCACGCATTTGCTTGGTCGAGTTGTATTCTTTGGTTGTAATAATATTCAGCAGCTTGATAATAGAGCTTTGCATTTTCTGTTTTTAGCTTATTGATTTTGTTGTCAATATCTGCCATAATACGTTCTTTGGCACTACTTGTCAAGTCAAACTTAACCATTGTATTTTCCCACAAAATGTAAAGCACTCCGTTATCTTTCACAATATCAGACAGTTCAATCGTAAAGGTTTCATAAAAACGGGGGGCTTTTTCGGGTTTTACAGTAAAACGATGTACATCCTTTTTTTCATCGTAACCACCCGTTCCATGTAAAGTCGTATCAGTATTCAAAATGATTGTCCACTGCTCAATATTCGGAATAGTAAATAATGAATATTTACCTTTGGCTATTTTCTTTCCTCCAATTGTTACTTCTTCGTTAAAACTTATGGTACTGCAATCACTTGCACCAGTCCGCCAGATTTCTCCAAAGGGAATGAGTTTTCCAAAAATCTCTCTTCCTTTCGCCCCAGGACGTGAATAATCAACTTTAATTTTAGTAAAGCCCAACGTTTGTGTAAATGAAGCCGCAGGACTTGGCTCTGGAGTGTTCAACTGAGCTTTGACTGAAAAACAAGCGAACAGGGAACAGAAAATCAATATTTTTTTCATGGTTTTGATTTTAATGTATTGAAATAACCGAATTGGAGAATGTTAATCAGTGATGCGGTTTTGCATCTTTTTTACAGCAATCGGATAATTTACTGTATCCTTTTTCATCTGCCATCACCTCATCGGCATCATAACCTGCTTCGGAAATGGATTTTTTGATACTCTTTATATCGGTTTTTTGGGGATTATATATAACTGTTACTACCTTATCGTCTAAATTCAAGTTAGATTCGGTTACACCTTTGGTAAAAGCTAACTTCTTTTCAATCGTTGCTTTACACATTTCACAAATAGCGGAAGTTTTGATTTTTACGGTCTCTAACTTTGGACCTGAACCGTAGCCAATAACCGTAGTCATTACTAACATGAAGATTAACATTACATTTTTCATTGGATGGAAATTTTAAGATTAATTAATTGATTTTAGATTATTTATATTTTATCTAACGACAATCCCATTGGGTTTTTTCCCTACTGAAATCGTCTTTGTAACCTTGTGTTGCATTACATCAACTACTGAAACACTGGCTGCTTCTTGGTTGGTCACGTAAGCCGTCATGTCTTTAAAAGCAATGGCGTGACTCCCTGCTGCGGTGGCAAATGCTCCTGTATGAATCATTTTTCCAGTGGCATCTTTTGTCCACCAATGCACTTTCCCAGCCATTGGGTCAGTTACCCACATTTCTTTCATATCACCTTGATACGCTACAAAACCTGGCATAAACCCTAAGACAACGGTTTCTACCACTTTCAAAGTTTTTACCTCAATAATTGATACCGTTTGTCCATCTTCATTATCCACGTACATTCGATTATCCGAACCCGTCCACGCCCCCACAGGGTTCATTCCTACGGGAATGGTTGCTAAAATAGCTTTGGTATTAGGATTAATCGCTGTTACCGTATTATCCATACCATTGGCTACAAAAGCCACATTTCCATCATTTGAAAAGGTAATTTCGGCTGGTTCTTTTCCTACCGAAATCGTGTTTTTCAAAGCATAAGTAGTGGCATCATAAACCAATATTTTTCCAGCTTCATCCATTTGAGAAGTCCAAATTTCTTTACCATCGGGGGTATAAATCGCATTGTGATTCATCATAGGTACATCAATCAATTTGACATTTGTCCCTGAATTGGCATTTAAGAGGGCAACTTTGGCACTCCCCGAATGGCTTGCTGTGGTAGTCGTCCCGTGACCTTGACTTAAATCTGTTCCTGGGGCTGCAATAGCTATTTGATTTTTAGAAGGATTCAAATAAATATGATGTGGATATTGTAAAAACGCCGCATTTGCTCCATGAGCCATGCCCGACATATCATCTGTTAATTGTACTAAATCGGCGACTTCATTAGTATTCAAATTGATAACTGATAAAGTACTACTTTCGCCATTGACTACATAAGCCGCTGGATAATTGATGTTTCGTTGAGGCTGTTCGGTTGTCATATTCATACAACCGCCTAATGTTAAGGTTAAAATGACAATGATTATCTTTTTCATATTTTTGATGTTTAATTAAGAATGTTTCTGTACGTGTTTTTTTGTAACTCTTTAAAATGAGTAGTAGTAAACCCTGTTATTTTTTTAAACTGCATTGAAAGATGTTGAACACTACTGTATTGTAAAACATCCGAAATTTGACTGAGCGATAATTCATTATTAATGAGAAGCTCTTTTACTTTTTCGATTTTCTGATAAATCAAAAAATGTTCAATTGTATTCCCTTCAATTTCTGAAAATATGGTCGTCAAGTATTTATATTCTCTACCCACTTTTTCTGAGATATAAACCGATGGATTATACTTTCGTAGGATTTCAGGGTGTTCATTTACTAATTCGATAATGGTAGTTTTTACTTTTTCTACCGTCTGGATTCGTTTATCGGACAATAATTCAAATCCAACTTGCTGTAAAAGGACACTTAGCGTAACTTCCTGTTCTTCATTTAGGTCTTCTTGGGTAACCACCTCTCCTAATCCGACACTAATGAGTGAAATATTGATTTGTTTAAAGATGTCTATAACTACTATTTTACAGCGGTCACAAACCATATTTTTGATATATAAATTCATGTCTCTATAAAATTTATTTGATTTTGTAACGCATCCCCACGTAAACCATCCGCCCAATAATGGGTCCCCACGACATACCTGCATCGAAATTTCTGCCAAAGGGGTCATCGGCAGCAATGATGGGATTGGCTTGCGTGAAGTTATTGAGGTTTTCGCCTCCCACGTACATATCCCATTTCAAGAAAGTCTTGGTAACTTGGGCATTAATATTTGAAAATGCAGGAGCATTAGTTTGCCAATTCAACCCCAAATGTTCGGGCATATTGGGCAATCGTCTTGAACCATTCCACTGCCACGTGAAATCGAACTTCCATTTATCATACGGCAAAGCGTACCCAATGTTAAATAAAACCCTATCACGGTTTAAAAACTGACGGGTTAATAAAGTTCTTGAACCGTCTTCATTGGTAAAGTCATTTTTCACATCAAATAAACGGTAGGCTAATTTTACCTCAAATCGTTTGATTGGAGTATAATTAAACTCTACCTGAAAGCTATTGGAATATGAGCGACCTTGCAAATTATAGAATTTGAGTAAACCTGCCGTTTCCATATCTACCACCAATTGATTTTGAAAATCGGTGCGGTAAGTATCAAAAATCAAAGAGGCTTTTTTACCAAATAGTAAGAATTCATTACTTAGGCTTACGCCATAATTCCAAGTCTCTTCGGGTTGCAAATTAGAATCTATTTGTACACTTCGAGAGCTGACCAATAGACCATAATTTTCTGCTAAGGGATTGGAAACTCGCCAACCTTTACCCGCACTCACTCGAAGATGTACATTTGAACTTATATCATATTTGGTGTGAATTCTGGGCGTAAATCTCGTTCCGTACAGGTTATGAAAATCAACTCTTCCACCTGCTACTACGGTTAATTTAGTAGGATAAGTATAGGTATATTCAAAAAATGCCCCTGGTACTGATTCTTGTCTGAGTTGTGGTGTGATACCTGATAATGTTTCGTTATAATCATCCAATAAATAGCTTAACCCCGCTTTATATTGATGATTAGTATTATCAATAATATTTTGATAAATTAAATTGGCGTACAAGGTTTTTTGATTTCCAATATAATTCCGTAGTCCAAAATAAGATTGATTATCGTGGATAATGCCACTCAGAATTAAGCCTAATCCTTGGTAGGGTTTATTAGAAAATAATCTTGCTGTTTTACTGAAAAATTCGATACGTTTAGTCAAACTCCCAAAACCATATACTAATCTTGAACCTCTCTGTTCAGTGGTAAAATTGGTTTGTCCTCCTAAACGGTCTTCATATAACCCTTTTACGCCAAATTGAACCATGTATTTTTCGTTCTTAAACTTCCAGCGATTCAAAACATTATATTGCGTATAAAGGGGTAAATCTAAGAATCCATCACTGTTTTTATCCCAACGGGCTTGCAAAGTGGATGCGTGGGTAAGTAACCCAACTGACCAATTTTTATTGATTTTTTTAGCAAGATTTAGGTTAATTTCAGCCCGTCCAAAACTATTAAAATAGGTATTTAAGTATAGCTTTTCTGCTAAATCTGGCTTTTGAAGTTCAATATTTATTTGTCCCGTCATGGATTCATAACCGTTTACAACCGAACCTGCTCCCTTGCCAACATCAATAGAGGAAATCCAAGTACCAGGAATAAAGTTGATGCCAAATGTGGTATTTAAACCTCTAAGATTGGGGATATTTTCGGTATTGGTTTGTATGTAATTTCCACTTAAACCTAACAATTGAATTTGTTTTGAACCCGTTACTGCATCGGCATAACTCACTGATACACTGGCATTGGTTTCAAAACTTTCAGAGAGATTACAGCAAGCTGCTTTTTCAAGTGTTTTAGTGGTAATTATTTCCGTTTGAATGGGATTCATACGGTCTATATTGGTATTGCCCGCCGTCACGACGACTTCTTGTAAAGCCGAACTTTCGGACTGCAAATAAATCCTTAAAAAATTATCTGAATGAACCATGAAGGTATCGGTTTTGTAGCCCACAGAACTCACAATTAGTTCATGATTTTCAGGGTTCTTAACCAGTGTGAATTTACCTTCTAAATCGGTAGATGCTCCGATGTTGGTATTTTTCCAGCGAAGAGTTGCACCAATCAGTGCTTCGGTTTTACCATCGGCTTTTTTCTCTAAAACAATCCCCGTTAGATTTTGGGAATATGCTCCGAAAGTGATAAAACACAGAAATATGAGTAAGTTTTTCTGCTTACAAAAAACAGAAAAAGGGGTGATATGAAACATAAATGATACAGTTTAGCATAAAAATTGAATTCACTTTCTTGTCAAAATCAAGAAAACATTAGGCAATTCTAAGCCATTGTATCAAATAAGAAACAATTGAATAAATACAAGAAGATTTCGCCCTGAAAGGGGCGGTGCTGGACTGTAAAAATGGCGAACTTGAAAAGAGACAACCCCAGATACCCAATCGAAAATGAATGATTTTTGTGGAGCAGTATAAATCCAATCATGGTGTTGAAATCCATGTTCTGCAAAATGCCCATGAGAAGCATTAGGCGTGATTTTAAGAAAGGTAGTGTGTTCTTCACAACACTTTTTCTTCTTAATTTTGGTTGTATTTGATTGATTTGCGTGCTTAATCTTGTTCGCACAACATTGGGAAGGCTTTGTAAAAATGAAAGTTTGTTTGCCTTTTATCTTGCAAAAATGCTCAACCATGGAAAAGCCTGTACTCATAAAAAGTACCTGCATTGCCATCAGCAAACAAAATATGCGAGTCAAACGTGTTTTCATTGTTACTATTTGGGTGCAAATATACTAATAACCTTACGTTCAGTCTGTTACATTTTAAGCAGATTGTTTTATAAAATTTTCGGGTTGGCTTTTAATTTTCTTTTATTTGGTTTTATTTCGGCTTATCAGTTCAGTATCTGAAGTGAAAGTATCAAATAGTTGGATAATTAAAATCTACAATTTTTTATGATTAATCTATTTAAACCAGCATTTTATCCGAAACCTCACAAGTTTAGTTTATTTATTATTGATACTTAACTAAAATAATTTAGCTGTTTTTATGATATTTTCATTACAAATTGGCTAATTTATGCTGGCTACATCAATTAAATCCTTGCAAAAGCCCCATGCGTTATGGCGGTAACTCATAGGGATTACTTTTGCAAGGATTTAATGAAGATTTTTATAAATCCACTGAATAAAATTTATGATAAAAGTGGAATATTATAAAATATTTGCATAAAATATTTTATAATACTAAAAACATAATTGATAATTACTTACGAATAATTAAGTAGTTACCAATAAAATAAGTGTAGAACTATTAATTTACTTTGCCCAAATGGCTTCCTTTTGGGCAATTTTATTTCTAAACCTTTGGAAAAAATCAACGCACACAAACAGGCTTACAATCGTCTAAAAATGGTCGAAATTCCCTACTACTATCATAAACCTGTTAAAATCGCTCTAAAACGAAATAAATAAGTAAAAAAGCAGGTATCTCCGTCGATTGTGTTTCCACTATTAGTAAAATATCTCCTAAAGACTATTATTTTTAGTAATAATCTTTAATAACTAATTTATTAGTTCCCCCCCCTTTTTTTAATTATTTGTTTCTGTTGTTTTTTGTTTTTCTTGTTGTATCCACTGTTCAAAAATTCTTTTATCTGATTCTCTCATAAAATCCTTAAAAAACTTTTTTACATCACAAAATTGTGTATTTTTTATTATTTGTTTTATTTGTAGTAATCTAAAATATACATTTAACTTACTATATATCAGATAGTTAAACACATATAATTTTTCTCTAAAAACAGTTTTTATAAGTGAAAAAACAGTTTTTATAAGTGAAAAAACAGTTTTTATAAGTGAAAAAACAGTTTTTATAAGTGGTAAAAACAGTTTTTATAAGTGAAAAAACATATTTATTTAAAAGACTGTTTTTGTGCTATGTTTTAATTATATTTGCATTATATTCTCATTCATTAGTAACATATCAAGCATGGCAGCAACAAAAGAACTTACACAACAATCTAATATTGAAATTCGGCAAGATAATGCTATTACTACTGCCCGTTATGATTATTCGGCTTGTCAATTAGATATTTTGTTCTATTTACTATCGAAGTTGAAAAAAAATGATGACTCTAATACAACCTACTTTATCTACGTAACAGAAATAGAAAATATGACTGGTAGAAAATGGAATTATCAACAACTCAGAGAGGCAACTGAAGACTTAGGCTCAAAAATGTTTGAAGTTGAATCGGATAAGTCCTACAAGCAACTATGGATATTTCAAAAAGTTGAGTACATAAAAGGATATGGCTGCCTTGAAATAGCTCTATCGCAATATATTCGCCCCTATTTATTTGATTTAAAGAATAATTTCACATCTTATCAATTACATTCCGTTTTAAAACTTACCAGTAAGTATGCCAAGAGAATTTATGCTATTTGCTCTCAGTGGAAAGATTTAGGAGAAAGTAAACAGTTTGATATTGATGATTTGAAGTACATTTTAAAAATTAAAGACCCACATGGAAAAGACCCTGAACAGTTCAAGCAAATAAGTCAGTTCAAACAGTATGTTTTAGACATCGCTGTTAAACAAATTAATGAGCATACTGAACTCAAAATTGACTATGAGATTGGAAAAATAGGTAGGACTTCAAAAAATATTAAGTTCAAAATCAAAAGGAATAAAATTGTACAAATCCCAATTTCTTTTGAAGAGGAACCTTATGATTCAAGGCAATCACAGGTCAAAGAAATTTTAGATGGATATGCGATAAAAGATTTGGAACTGGTTAGTAAAATCCTCAAAGACCCTAAACTGATTGATGGAGTATTCAAATTTAATTATGAGATTAAAACGGGTAAAATAAAGTCCGATAAAAACCCTGCTGGTCTTTTATTGACTATACTTGGACTTAAAAAAACCAAAAATACAGCAAATGAAATCTTTTAAAAACAGTTTTTATAAGTCAGTATAAACATTGATTACAATGTAATAATGTTTACACTGTAATCAATGTTTATTCGCTATCTGCCTACACGTTTTATCTTTCCATTGTTTTTTTCATAATTGTCTATGAATGATTGTAAGGCATCATCCACAACCGTTTTTAAAGTAATTCTATCCCAATAAGCAATCGCCTTTAACTTATCAATAACAGATTCATTTAATATTAAAGTGGCTCTTGTCTCTCCTTCCTTCAAACCTGCTTTTACGGTGTTTCCTTTCGCACGTTGCTCTGACTTCTGAATTAGCACTTGAGTAATTGTATCTTTTGCTATGTGACCTGGCTCACTTATTGATTCACGTGGGCTTCCTAATAAACTGTTTAATCCTTGATTAAAATTTTTCTTTCCCATAATCTAAACGATTTAAAACGTAAACAATTATTACAATGTTTACATTGGTTACAAAGATTTATATGTTTACAATGTTTACTTTATAGTAAAATTTCTTTACATAGATTAAAATAATCTTCCGCACCGTTACTGTTTGGGCTATACCTAAATATATCCAACCCTTGTGTTGGAGCTTCTGCTAAGGCAACATTCTCCCTTATTTTACTTTTAAATACTGCTGTTCTGAAATACGCTTCGACAGACTCAACTACGTTTCGGTTAAGAATTTTTCTATTATCGTATTGCGTTATAAAAACTCCACCAATGATTAGTTTTTTGTTAAGTCTTAACTTGACTTTTTCTATTACTTCCGTCAGTTTTGTCAATCCTTGCACCGCTAAGAACTCCGCTTGTAAAGGTATAAGAACAGCATCCGCAACAGTTAGGGCATTGACTGTCAGAAGACCTATGGATGGGGGGCAGTCAATTAAAATATAATCATAGTTTGCTTTTATTGGCTCTATCAACTCACTGAGAATATACTCTCGCCCAGCCTCTGAAATAAGTTCAATTTCAGCTCCAGATAAATCTAATGTTGAAGGAACAATATCAAGTCCCTCCAAAACATTAATGGGTTGTAAAGGGTACTCCGAACGAATAGCACCGTAGATATTTTTAGGAGCTTCTATAATGCCCAGACTTTGAGATAAATTCGCTTGTGGGTCTAAATCAATTAACAATACTTTTTTACCTAATTTATTCAGACCAGCACCAACATTTATAGTAGATGTTGTTTTCCCAACACCACCTTTGTGATTTGAAATACAAAATACTTTTGTCATTATCATTGTTTTTCTTGTAAAGATAGGCTTTTTACATTGTAAATATTGTAAACTTTGTAAAATATTATTACATATTAAACAATGTAAACACAGTTTAATATGTAATAATATTTTACAATATCAAAAGTAGGGGAGTTACTCAAGTGATTAATTACTTTCCAAAATTTCTTTGAATGCTTGGAAAGTAATAATGGGAACGGGAGGGAAGAGGTTTTTAATTTTCAGTAGGTCTCTGATGTGCTTATCGTCACTTACTAAATAGTCGGCATTTGCACCTACGGCACAATCTACAAATTTGTTATCATCGGGGTCTTTTTCTACTAATTGCCATTTGTAGCTTGGCTCGTATTTCTGAAAGTTCTCGGCATTGATTAGCGACTCCAAAACAAAGATTGAAACTCTTAGACCAAAATTCTGTCCTATAATTTCACTGTATTCTGAGATAATTTCATTGCTGGCAACCCAAATAAATTGCTCGTCTATGAAAGCATCATAAAGCCATTTATTGGCACTATGCGAAGAGACAGCATTCAAAATGCCGTGGGTATCAATTACTACCTTCACTTCTAATCTTTTTTAGGTAGCCGCCTCTATCGTTTATAATTTCTTCACTGGCTTTTTCTAAATCTTCTAATTTTACTGAACCGTCGTTGATTAGCTTATCGGCTTCTTCACGGGCTTTTTGGGCAAAATGTTTGCTTAAAACTCTTTTTACCTCCAAAAGCTCTATTTCGGGTAAATCAAATTGAAATGTCTGCAAAAGCATGGCTTGAACATTGGTCAATTTGTGGGTATTTTGTGCTGAGTTTACCATCATATTTACTCTATTTTCTAATCAAATATACTAATTATTGGAGGTTATTTACCTTCTACTATCAAAATTTCTTCTTCCGTTAATTCGTACAATTCATAAACCATGCGGTCAATTTCAGCTTCTAATACACTGGTATCGGCTTGTGAGTCTTCTTTTTTGAGAGCTAAAATTTTATTTACTTGTTCTTCAATTTGGTTAGCTTGTTCTGAATTTGGAATAGGAATTGGGAAATCTTTTAGGATTGCATAATTAGGTTCATAAAAGTTACCTCTCAGTTCTGGTAAAAGTTTTTTGAATAAGAAAAACATTACGCTACTATTAAGCACACCAAGTAAGTATTTATTATCCTGCGAAATAATAAAGCACTTTTGGTTAGTATAAAGTTGGTTATCATCAAACGTAAACTCTGGTTTCTTACAAATATTAGGATAAATTATCTTTGACTTCTCAAATTCTAAATGATAATCCACAGCATCTTGTATTTCATACCACCTGTAACTACCTTCTTTCCTACCTTCCCAGTTACCGTTAAACTGCTTAGGTTTAGGCATCAAACGTTCCTTAAAATTTGTCAGGTATTCAAGAATTATTGGAAATTTTTCGATTTCAATTCCACGACGTGTGAAGATTAAAAATTTATCAGTTATAGGTTCTTGATAACGCTTTACATCTCTACCAGCCAAAAAGGGTTTAATAATTTCTCTTGAATTTATATCTTTGGAAATCAATAAATCTCTGGTCTCTTTATCAATAACAAAGGCTTCATTAAGTCCTGTTAATACTCCTCTAAAAACGCAATTATCAGTATATTTTGCCAATGGATTACCTATTTTCTTTAACTTTTGAATTAAAGATTGTGTACCTAAATCTGATAAAATCCAACTTTCATCCTCAAAATTTCCTTGCGAAGTTTGAAAACTAATTTGTTTAATATGTGGCGATTCACTTAAATTTGGGGCAAACTTCCCACGAAAATGACTTAATTTACTGATTAGTAATAACTTGTGAGTGAAATTATTTTTTCTTAGCCCCTT
>JALOLV010000517.1 GCA_025455785.1 Spirosomataceae bacterium
CGGAATCAGATGGATGTTCAACTCTTACGAAAACGGCCACGCATAAATGATTCATCCAATTTACACATGCCTTTGGTTTGATGGTCAAGCCAAAGAAGCCGCCAAGTTCTACGTTTCGATTTTCGGTAATTCAAGAATAACATCAGATACTGGAATGATTGTTAATTTTGAATTAGAAGGTCAGAAATTTATGGGTCTCAATGGCGGACCTAACTTCAAGTTCAATCCGTCTATTTCGTTTTATGTCATGTGCGATAGTGTTGATGAAGTGAACGAAAAATGGGCAAAATTGATTGACGGTGGCAGTGCCTTAATGGAAATTGGGACGTATCCGTGGAGCGAACGCTACGGCTGGCTCGAAGACAAATACGGGGTTTCGTGGCAGTTTAACCTTCAATCAAACGGAGATGTGGGTAAGAAAATCCTACCGTCGTTGTTGTTTACCCAAACCCAGCTTGGCAACGCCCCGCCGGGTAGTGATTTTGAGGGAATGTTGATGTATTCGTCATCGATATTGAATGGTTTTCCGATTGTGGCAATGGATGGCCCTGCCGACCATAGATTTGTTTTTAATGAAGCGGTTTCGTTTGTAGTTGAGTGCGATACACAAGAAGAGATTGACTATTTGTGGATTACCCTCACAGCCGACGGCGGCCAAGAAAGTATGTGCGGCTGGCTCAAAGATAGATTTGGGGTTTCGTGGAAGATTGTCCCGTCGATGCTCGGAAAACTCATGGGCGACCCCGAAAAGGGTCAACGAGTAATTCAGGCTTTTCTGCAAATGAAGAAGTTTGAGATTCAAACAGAAAAACCTCAAACGATTATTGACTTGCTCGTCTTGTAAGAGTTCGTACTTAAATAAAAGCTGAATCACCGGACGAGCTTGCAAACTCTGTCCGCTGCCGATATTTATTTGATAATTATCGAATGGTTTAGAATCATACGAAGCCCCCACTCTAACCGATGGTGAAAGCTGATACTCGGCCATTGCAATAATTTTATTGTTTTTATTTTCGGAACGGTACGAAATCCCCGCTCCAAATTTTTGTTTAAACCAAGCCTTGGCGTTTAGATGAAAACCCTTGTTATCGCCACTGATTAGCATGGCACTTGTATTAAGCATTGTACCCTCGACATCGCCAAAAGACATCCCCAGAGAAGAATAAAAAGGTTTGTTTTTGATGAAAAAAACGGGGTTTTGGTGTCCGATAACGGGTTGGCTCAATCCCAAGAAAAATCCTTTGGTTTGCAATAAAACCCCACCACCGTAATAGAATTTGAAAGTATTGACAAAATTGATATTCTGATTGATAAATCCACCTTGTAAACCTATGGCGACCGAGAATAATTCTCCAATGTTAATACGGTGAGCATATTGAGTTGTTAATCCAAGACTATTCGGATAAAAATTGCTTCGGTCGTTGAATGCCTGAATCCCGAGTCCGCCTTTTCCATCCCTAACTGCTCCGTCAATCGAAAGGATTTGTGAGATTTGCTGCGGACGAAACGACCCATTAAACTGATTGCCGAGCAAAGCTGTGAGATTGAAATTGCCTTTTGCACCTGCAAAAGCTGGATTTATGGCTAATTGGTTGAATTGGTATTGCTCCTGCTGCACCGTCTGGGCCGATGCAAAATGTATTGTGGTTAAAATCAAAAGTATTGTTTTCTTCATCAGATTCTCGTTTTTCATTGATTTACAAAGGTATTATCAAATGCTGTACCAAGACAACGATTCTGATTTTTAAAAATTATTGGAGCGATTCAAGAAAAAAACCTCTTGGATTGTTTCTTTATTTATACCAAAAATTTGAACTTTGGGCAAATAGAACCGTTAAACGACCCAAGCGTATGTTTTCTGATAAAGACCTACAACAGATTGAATCGAGAGGAGCTGACCTCGCAACCATTAACCAACAGATTGAGAATTTTAAAACAGGTTTCCCGTTTATGAATGTCATTAAGGCCGCAACCATCGGCGACGGCATGATTAAACTCGAAGAAGAAGACGTAGAAAAATACAAACAAATATTTGATAGTCAAGCCAATAGTCTCGATTTGCTCAAGTTTGTTCCAGCGTCGGGGGCTGCTACAAGGATGTTTAAATCGTTGTTTTCGGCCAAAGATGAGGGTAAATTTGATAAATCGGTTACTGAGTTTTTGGAGCGATTAAAGGGTTTTGCGTTTTATGATTCGTTGATAAAGGCAATCGGTAGCGAAAACGCCGATGCCCAAACAATTTTAGATTATCTATTGACCGATAAAGGTTTAGATTACGGCAGCCTGCCCAAAGGACTTTTGGAGTTTCATGCCTACGGCGATACCTCTCGCACACCAGCCGAAGAACATTTGGTCGAAGGTGCAAAATATGCTAATTCGGCAGGAAAAGTAAAATTGCATTTTACGGTGTCGCCAGAGCATCGACCTAAATTTAAAGCGTTGATTGATAGGGTTTTTTTCGGAGCAAAAACCATCGACCGATACCATTGCCGTAAATATGGATAACACGCCATTCCGTACCAACGATGGCTCGTTATTGTTCCGTCCAGCAGGTCATGGTGCTTTATTGGCCAATCTAAACGACCAATCGGCCGATGTGGTATTCATCAAAAATATTGATAATGTTGTACCAGACCGATTGAAAGAAACAACCATCGATTACAAAAAGGCTTTGGCGGGTGTTTTATTGGATTATCAGAAGAAGGTATTTGCGTACCAAACCCAATTAGAAACCAACGACAGCGATGTGTTGATAAACGAAATCTCGACGTTTTTGGCGAACCAGCTGTGTACTTTGCCTTCGGCGGATTTTGCTGGCTACTCAAAAGAAGAAAAAATAGCGTATCTCAAAAATAAGCTCAATCGCCCATTGCGTGTTTGTGGAATGGTGAAAGTGGCGGACCTTTTTGGGCCGAAAATTCGGACGGAACAACGTCGCTCCAAGTCGTAGAATCGGCACAGATTGATTTATCAGATGCGGCTCAAAAAGAGATTTTTGACAAAGCTACGCACTTCAATCCCGTAGATTTGATTTGCTCGATGAAAGATTACAAAGGAAATAAATTTGACCTATTGCAATTCCGTGACCCACAAACGGGTTTTATTACGCAAAAGTCACAAAGCGGAAAAGACCTAAAAGCACAAGAATTACCGGGTCTTTGGAACGGTTCAATGTCGGACTGGAACACGCTTTTTGTAGAAGTACCATTGATTACGTTTAATCCTGTAAAAACCGTCAACGATTTACTACGTAAAGAGCATCAGCCAGCGTAAATTTTTGGGTAAATATTTTATTCAAAGCCCCATTTTTCTATGTAGAAGAATGGGGCTTGTTTTTGGGTTTAATGATTGAAAAAACAGCTCGAAAAGCCGTCCTCCAAAAACTATATCAAAAACTCAAATAAATCGGGTTTATCGTTGATGTATTCGTACTGAATCTTGTATTCGTTCATTCGGTCGAGTAGGGGTTTAAAATCAGCCTTTTGCTTGATTTCGATTCCGATGAGTGCTGGCCCACGCTCACGAGCCGTTTTTTTGGAGTATTCAAAATGAACAATGTCATCCGAAGGACTCAAAACGTAATTCAAAAACTCTTTGAATGCTCCCGAACGTTGCGGAAAACGAATGATAAAGTAATGTTTCAGTCCTTCATAGATTAGTGAACGTTCTTTGATTTCTTCGGTGCGGGTCGGGTGATGTCGTTGTTGCCCCCACCGATAATACAAACTACATTTTTGCCTTTTATTTCGTCTTTGATAAAATCCAGAGAGGCTACCGACAAAGCCCCCGCTGGTTCGGCTACAATGGCTTCTTCGTTGTAGAGTTGCAAGATTGTCGAGCAGACTTTGCCTTCGGGTACGAGTATAATTTCGTGGTTCAGTAAGCGTTTACAAACCTCAAAAGTTTGCTCTCCTGCACGTTTTACGGCGGCACCATCCACAAATTTATCAATTTCGGCAAGTGTTGTTACTTCGCCATTTTC
>JALOLV010000163.1 GCA_025455785.1 Spirosomataceae bacterium
TTAGCCGTTATGCTATAAAAGACCCTACAACATTGAAACATTGAACAATCAAAGCAGACATATCGTAAAAACACTCGGTTCGACAATTGACATTCACGGACGACCTGAAACTATATGGGACAACATAACGAATGTGAAAATCGAACAGTTTTCTGACCCGACAATTTTTAAAATTCTTGACATACCAAAACCTTTAAGGGCAGAAGTGATTTCGGAAGGACAAGGCGGAAAACGAATTGCATACTTCGATAGTGGAAAGAAATTTATTCAAGAAATTTTAGTTTGGAAACCTTTGACAGAGTATTCATTTTCATTTAACCCACAGAAAGGATTTAGAGTATGTTATTTTTTTGAGCTTTCACAAGGCGTTTTTCAAATTCCAACAGGAGCCTATTATTTAACAACAGTTGGACAGACAACAACTTTAAAATTAACGACCACATACAGCATAGACAAAAAACTAAATTTTTTATTCAGCATTCCAGTAAGACTTATTTTAAAAGCGTTTCAACGTTACTTGCTAAAATCGATTAAAAAGAACTCTGAATAAATGGACGCAATAAAATTTACTGAAACAATAATAATTGAAGCAAAACAAGAACAAGTCTTTGATTTTACACAGGATTACAATAAACGATTAAAGTGGGACACATTTTTGAAAAGGGCTGACTTAATTGAAGGTGCAACAATGGCTGATAAAGGAGTGAAAGCATATTGTGTTGCAAAAAATGGACTTGGAATGACAACTGAATATGTAACGTTCAATAGACCAAAAGTGACAGCTATCAAAATGACAAGTGGACCATTTATGTTCAAATCGTTTTTTGGCTCTTGGACATTTAAAGAACTTTCGACAGACAAAACAGAAGTAATTTTTTTATATTCGTTCTCACTTAGGTTTCCATTTAACTTATTGACAAAGTTTATAAAAAACAACTTGCAGACAAATGTAAAACAGCGACTAATTGACCTCAAAAACATCATCGAGAATGAAAGCACGAAGGCATAACACGGGTTTTGCGTCAGGCGGGCTAGACGGAACGCTATTGAGCAAACTACTAATTTTGAATTAAGAATAACTATTTGGCTGACGTTTACCAGCAGACGGAACTCGAAATCCCCAACCTGCACAAAGCCCTGCTCGTTGATAGCCATCGTAAAAAACGATAAAGCATTAACTATCTAACAATTTTAAAACCTAATTTAGTAGTGGACTTATGATAAAAAAATGTGAGCAAAAAGACTTTAACGATATTTTCGAAATCATCAACGATGCCTCAATGGCATACAAAGGTGTAATTCCTGATGATAGATGGCATGAACCGTATATGTCAGAAGAGGAATTGAAAAATCAAATTGACGATGGAGTTGAGTTTTGGGGTTATACTGAAAATGGTAAACTCATTGGAGTAATGGGAATTCAGTTTAAAGGCGAAGTAACACTCATTCGTCACGCTTATGTTAGAACCTCTCAAAGAGGCAAAGGTGTCGGTGGGCAATTATTAACACACCTAAACTCTATTGCGACAACACCAATTCTTATCGGAACTTGGGCGGACGCAAAATGGGCAATCGGTTTTTATCTCAAAAATGGATTTAGACTCTTGGAAAGACAAGAAATAAATGTTTTACTTCCGAGATATTGGACAATTCCAACTCGACAAGTGGAAACATCAGTGGTATTGGCAAGTTCG
Organism: Spirosomataceae bacterium; assembly: GCA_025455785.1. GTDB lineage: Bacteria > Bacteroidota > Bacteroidia > Cytophagales > Spirosomataceae > JALOLV01. The sequence goes on from JALOLV010000163.1 coordinate 1,695, forward strand.
ACCTGGGAGAGTATAACTTAAAGTAAGGGTGTCGAACAAACAACGAACCAACATCTTTTAAATTAAAGGTAAATAATCCTTTATGCTTCTTATCAACCCCAAAAAGAGATTATCTGAAATGACATTAGAGGAACTGCACTCTGAGAAAAAAAGGTTGGATAACACAATTCCATCAACAAAAAATATTAAATACACAACAATAAGTGTACTATTCTTAGCTGTAACAATACTACTTGCAGCTTATGCAATGAAAGACTCATTTAGCTACATTTTGACAGGTTTAGTTCTTTTAATGGTATTCTCTTTTGTAAAAAAAATTATTTATGTGCATAAAATTGTCAAAGAAATAAAATCTCGATAACAAATTGATTTTAAATAATTTATAAAGACATTTACTCCCTGACAAAATAAAAGCATTACCACCGACATTGGTTTTGTGAAAGTTAGGCAGACGAGATTCAATATCCTAAACTACGCTAAGTCATGTCTGAAAGACAAACTAAAAATGAATAACCAAACCGAAACGCTAAGTAAAATTGAAAAGCAAAAAGTACCATCATACAGTTTATTTTTATTAGTACCAGTCCTGCCAACAATTATTGGAGTGGGAACAATGATACATTACAATATTCCTACAAAAATTTGGTTATTAAATTTATCAATTGTGTGTATTGGTTCGTTGATTACGCCATATATATCTAAAAAATCTAATTTCCTAAAAAATAGGCATCCCCTTCTAATATTAGTCATTACAATTATTTGTCTTTTAAGTACTTTCTACAATGAAGGAATAATGGATGTTCATCGGTGGATAAACTTAAAATCATTTCAAATAAATATTGGTTTAATATTATCTCCTATCATTCTAATTCAAATTTCACGTATCCAAAACCTACTCTACTACATTACATTTGGGATTCTAACAACAATTATTTTTTTATTACAACCAGACGCATCTTTAGTAACAGCATTTTCAATATCTACTTTAGTGTTGCTATTCAGTAAAACAAAAAGTAAAATTATCATAATTTCATACCTTCTATTCTCTATATTTTCCGTTGTATTTACTTGGAATAATTTGGATAACTTACAACCCGTCAGCTACGTAGAGAGTATCATTTATTTGACACGGGATATTTCATCCATTTTATTTGTCGTATCAATCGTTACTTTAGTTTTTCTGATTTTACCATTCATCAAAAATTTTGCAGAAAAAGACAAACTATCTTTATCATTAGGTATTTATTTTATCATTTTAATTGGCTCTACGTTTTTTGGGAACTTCCCCGTGATGTTCATGGGGTATGGAATTTCACCAATCATCGGATATTACAGTGCATTAATATGGAAAATAAGCACAGCCAATAAATATCAGATTTTGGAATGACAATACTAATTAGTGCAACACAATTATGAAAAATGTACTTTTTAACTTTATCTCAAAATACATCTCACTGACAGAGGATGAAAAAAATGCAATCGATTCTTTGGATATGTTTCGGTCTGTAAAGAAAGGAACGATACTATTAGAAGAAGGTCAAAAATCTAAAGAGAGCTATTTTGTTTTAAAAGGCTGTCTTAGAGCCTATTATATCATAGATGGAGAAGAAAAAACTACTGCATTCTATACCGAAATGGATGCTCTAACACCTCATTGTGTTGTCAATAAAGCCCCTTCTCAATATTTCATCAGCTGTACCGAAGACAGTATTATATTAATTTCAAACTCTGACATAGAAGTTGAAATAAACAGCAAATTTCCGAAGTTTGACACCATGTGTAGAATGCTATCGGAAGAATTATTAGCCAAAGAACGAATCAATTTTGACGAATTTAAAACCTCCTCACCCGAACAAAGATACCTCAATTTAATCCAAAAAAGACCAGACCTCATTCAGCGTGTTCCTCAACATCAATTAGCAAGCTATCTCGGAATAAAACCTCAATCTCTAAGCAGGCTACGAGCAAGAATTATGGAGAAAAAGAGCTAAAGCGTATTTATTAACTTTAGTGAACGAATTTTAGTTTATCGCCAATCTACTTTTGCAATAATGTTTTACATCAATTAAAAAAAGCTATGCAAAAGAAAATTTTAGGGATTGGACTTGCCTTGATATTGGTGAGTGGATTAAAGGTAAATGCACAATACGAGAAACAAGATAGTACTTACAAACGGTGGTTTGTGGGTACTTCTTTATTCGTTCTTTTAGGTAATTTTGATAAAGAAAATCCGCCAGATTTCGTTCAGGTTGATATTGGTTATCGGATTACAGGAAAAGACATCGTTAGATTTTCTCCAAAAACATGGAAATATTCTTGGCCAAATGGAATTCATCCGTTTCTCAATGATGCCTACAAAAAACCAGAAGAGAGGTTTCCGGGGTATGTTCGTGAATATGGCGTAACAGTGTCTTACCAAAGGTTTCTCTGGAAGGGCTTGTATGCACAATTGGATGTAATGCCAACCCTTCAGATTTTTGCGAATGATAATAAAAAGAAGATTGACGATGGTTTTCAGATTTTCAATTCATACCGTTTAGGTTATCATATCAAACTATTTAAGGATAAATTTTTCTTTCAACCGTCAATTTGTATGACCCATCGTGCCAATCACACAAAATTGCCCAATGGGTTTAGGCAATTGGATGATAAATGGTCAAAATTTGTCTTTCCAGAACCGGGACTTAATATCGGATATAACTTTTAATTGTAAAGAAAACGCTGAAATTATAACGAATTATGGACTCACAAAATGCACTGGAAGATATCAAAGTCAATTTGAAATTTAAACTTGCTTCGATATGGACGAGTTTAATGTTTTTAATCATCTACCTCGATTATTTCCACTTATATATGCCCGGTTCGCTTAGTGATATGCTATCGGGTAAAGTATTCGTTTTTGAAATAACACAGGTTTTTCTTTTAGCAGCACTTGCAATGGTTGCACTGCCGGCACTCATGATTTTCTTTTCTCTTACCTTGCCCGCTCAATTAAATCGCTGGGCGAATATTGTCGTTGCTTGTATTAATATTCCACTTATATTATTTAATCTGGCAGGCGAGGCATGGGTACACATGGTGGTTGGTGCAGTAATTCAAGTCATTTTGCTTGGTATAATTATCTATATTTCGTGGAAATGGCCACGTATTACCAATTAATTGAATAGCTCTTTAAACAAAAAAGGATAGAATCTGTGGCACGGCTTGATACTTTATAGCTAAAAATTAGACTTAAAAGATTTAGACGTATCACGGATTCTTTTGGAGAGTTATTTCAAAGTATGAAAAAAATAATATTTTGAGCAAAATATCCGTACACTATCAATAATAACCTGCTTGCGTCTTCTAATCATACATTGACTTTGGGTATCTGAAATATCTTAGCTAAATTGCGAATTATTTCATTGTAAAAGTCATTTACAGGATTGATATGCAAAAAATTTATGTACAATATGGCTGTGGTTTGTCGGCCCCAAAAGAATGGATAAACTTCGATGTATCACCGACCCTCAGGATTCAGAAAACTCCACTCATCGGAGATTTACTAAAAAGTAAACTAAATACAACTTTCCCATCGAATGTCCTTTACGGCGATATTATAAAAGGATTACCAATTGCAGATGATTCTTGCGACGGTCTGTATTGTTCGCACACGCTCGAACACCTCTCACTTGATGATTTTAGAACTGCTCTGCGAAATTCATATAAAGTCTTAAAAAAAGGTGGAATTTTCAGATGTGTAGTTCCAGACTTAGAATATTCGGCAAGGCTTTATGTTTCGATGCTCGATAAAGGTCAAAAAACTGCCAGTATGGATTTTATGAATGAAACATTACTCGGTATCAAACAACGCCCGACCGGAGTAAAAGGATTTATAAGTTCATTTTTGGGCAATTCTCACCACCTCTGGATGTGGGATAAACAATCACTTGCCGAAGAGCTTTCGAGGGCCGGTTTTGTAAATGTACGCCCGTGTGGTTTCAATGATTGCGAAGATGAGATGTTTAAACACGTCGAAGACCCTTCAAGATTCGAAAAAGCTGCCGCATTAGAATGTCGTAAATAATTTATAATACTCATCAAATAAGGCGAAAACTGATAGTTTCGCCTTATTTTTTGTGTTTAATCTGACATTAACAACTATACATAAAATATTATTATAACTTATGAAAAATATAAAATGTTTAATACTTTTTATATTTCCATTGTTTGCAAATTCACAAGATTTATTTGGGGATAGATGTCTGGGGGTATGGCAGGGAACAATGTATATTTACAACAATGGTAATTTACGAGATAGTGTCTTGGTAAAAATGACCGTAGAGAAAACCAACGAACCTACCACTTGGACTTGGAAAACCGAATATCTATCAGATAAAAATCCGATGACAAAAAACTATACACTAAAGCTAAAAGATAAATCAAAAAACCTTTACATAACTGATGAAGGTGGCGGATTAGAATTGTACGATTATTTGTACGGTAATAAGCTGTATTGCCTATTTGAAACCCATGAAATTTATCTCACCTCGACGTATGAACTCAAAAACGACGAACTCATTTTTGAAGTAACATCGGGCAAAAAATTGGAAAGCACCCACCCCGAAGTCAGAAATTTTGGGGTAAGCAACCTACAAAGAGTAGTTTTTAAAAGAAAAAGTACTAAATGAATAAAAAGCTATTAACAAATTATACATTAAGTACTTTTATAAAATATCAACCTAATAAATCGGGGCGTCTTGCTTTTGTGCGTTCGATAGACTGTTCCAATCGCCAGTCGTTGATTTTCTTTTCGTGTCCAGAGAGTAGAATTTCTGGTACTTTTATTCCCTCAAAATCGGCCGGACGAGTATAAACTGGCGGGGCTAAAAGATTATCTTGAAACGAATCTGTCAAAGCCGATGTTTCATCGTTCAACACACCCGGAATCAGTCTGATAATCGCATCCGACACAACCGCAGCGGCCAACTCCCCACCCGAAAGTACATAATCACCAATCGAAATTTCTTTGGTTATAAAATGCTGACGTACACGCTCATCAACTCCTTTGTAATGCCCACAGAGAATTATCAAATTCTGACACATTGATAGCATATTGGCAGTTTTTTGCTCAAATCTCTCACCATCTGGTGTCATGTAAATAATTTCATCGTAAGTACGTTTGGCTTGCAGCGAGCGAATACAATTTGCGATTGGCTCAATCATCATCACCATTCCAGCCCCACCGCCAAAAGCATAATCATCAACATTTTTATGTTTTGATGTACTGTAATCTCTCAAATCATGCACCACAACTTCGGCATGGTTTGCGTCAATCGCACGTTTAAGAATCGAATGGGCAAAAAAACTATCCAGCAATCTTGGCAAACAAGTAATTATATCTATCCGTACCATACAAAGGAATCTGATTGAAAAATCTTAAAATTCTCAAGGTTCAAGATAAACCTCTAACAAGCCATCTGGAAGGTTGGTATAAAGTTCTTTTTTATCTCGATTAACCGACTTCACAATATCATCATTTATCGGAATCAACACTTCTACATCGTGGTACTCCATCGCAATCAAATCTTGCTGGTGTGA
>JALOLV010000164.1 GCA_025455785.1 Spirosomataceae bacterium
ATTTATTCTGAACGACCATAAAGCCGTTGCGGAATTAAATAACTCCTATCAAAAAGTTTTTCATTATTTACCCGACCCAGCCTTCGATTATCCATTTAAAGCTGGATTAGAAATAAGAAAACACCATAATATTGATTCAATTAGGGTCATTTTCTTGATTTTTGGGGCAATTGATAATCGAAAAAATGTAATTAATATTCTTCGTGCTTTTCAATCGCTTGCTCCCGAAATCGCTCAAAAGGCAGCTCTGCTAATTATTGGTAAAGTAGCGGGTTTTTATGTAAATGAATTTTCGAATGAAATTAAGAAAACAAAGGCAATTCAACCAAATTTAGCACTCGTTACTGAAAGCCGTTTTGTGGATGACGAAGAAATGGAGTCTTATTTTTCACAAAGCGATGTTATTTTACGGATGAATGTGAATTTCTTTGCGTCGAGCGGAATCGTCGGGAGTGCAGCAAAGTTTGACAAACCTTTGATTGTTTCGGATTATGGATTAGTTGCCGAGCAGATAATCGAGCATAAACTTGGTAAACTGGCAAATCCAGAAAATGTTGAAGAAATTACTGCTTCAATTATCGAATTTATCGAAAAACCAGAGCTTAGAAAAGTTGATGGTCAAGCATTTTATCGTTCTCACGACCGTGATTTTACAATCAAAACATTACTAAGCTAATCTCATAAATTTTTTCCTCAAAGATTCTTTTGTGAACCCACTGCAAAAAGAATCTTTTTATTTTGTCTTTTCACCAACATATTTTTTCATCTATTCGTTAATAGTACAATAAATTCTTAGAATTTTAAAAGAATTTTATTTTGTTGTCAAGACAATTATTATCTTTGCAAATAAATTTCATCAACGATATAAAAGCTATGAATGATTATTTTGAAGTAGAAACCGACGAACAATTAGAGTTAATAAGACAATCTGCCAAAGATTTTGCCGAGACACACATCCGTCCTCATGTAATGGAATGGGATGAAACACAACATTTTCCTGTTGATTTATTCAATAAGATGGGAGAATATGGTTTTATGGGCGTTCTTGTACCCGAAACTTATGGTGGTTCGGGGCTTGGTTATCAAGAGTACATTACTATCATCGAAGAGATTTCAAAGGTTTGTGGGTCTATAGGCTTATCTGTTGCGGCACATAATTCATTATGTACTAATCATATTTTGCAGTTTGGTAATGAAGACCAAAAGGCCTATTTCTTACCAAAATTAGCTTCTGGTGAATGGATTGGTGCGTGGGGACTTACTGAAACCGGGACGGGTTCGGATGCTGGTGGGATGTTTACTACTGCGGTGCAAGATGGAGATTATTTCGTTTTGAATGGTTCTAAAAACTTCATCACCCATGCGATTTCATCGAATGTAGCGGTGGTGATTGCAAGAACCGGAGAAAAAGGTAACAAACGTGGAATGACTGCTTTTGTTATTGAGAAAGGAATAGAAGGTTTCTCATCAGGTAAAAAAGAGAACAAATTGGGAATGCGTGCTTCTGAAACAGCTTGTTTGTTTTTTGATAATTGTAGAATTCATAAAGATAATGTTTTGGGAGAAGTTGGCGATGGGTTTATCCAATCTTTAAAAATCTTGGATGGCGGCAGAATTTCGATTGCAGCTCTCTCGCTCGGAATAGCAAAAGGAGCATTTGAATCTGCTTTGAAATATGCCCATGAACGTCAGCAATTTGGTCAAAAAATATATAATTTTCAAGGAATTAGCTTCAAATTAGCCGATATAGCTACCAAAATTGAGGCGGCGGAATTACTCACTCGTAAAGCTGGATTCTTGAAAAACAAAGGTGAAAAAATGACCAAAATTGCCGCAATGGCTAAATATTATGCTTCGGAGGTGGCTGTTGAAGCAGCCAATGAGAGCGTTCAGATTCATGGTGGATACGGATTTACAAAGGACTTCCCTGCCGAAAAATATTATCGTGATGCCAAACTCTGTACAATTGGAGAAGGCACATCTGAAATTCAAAAATTGGTTATCGCTCGTGAGATTTCACTTTAAATGATGGTCGGATTTGTAGAATCCGACCATTCGGTTGTATTCATGAAAAATAAAATCGCAATAACAGAATGCCCGCGTGATGCCATCCAAGGGCTACACGACTTTATTCCTACCGAAAAAAAAATCAAATACATCAATTTTTTACTGAAAAGCCATTTATTTGACTGCATCGACTTTGGTAGTTTCGTATCGCCCAAAGCCATTCCACAGATGTCCGACACTGCTAAAGTTTTATCTGGTTTGGAATTGGATTCAAATTCTGCTAAACTTTTGGCCATCATTGCAAATGAAAGAGGAGCAGATGATGCTTGTCAGTTTGAAGAGATAACCTACCTTGGTTATCCGTTTTCTATTTCGGAGACATTTCAGATTAGAAATACAAATGCAACGATTGCTCAATCGTTGGAGCGTGTAAAGGTAATCCAAAACATTGCTACAAAAGCCAATAAAGAATTAGTTATTTATATTTCGATGGGGTTCGGAAACCCCTACGGAGACGAATGGAATGCTGAAATAGCAATGCAGTGGGTCGATGAACTATCCAAATTAGAAATAAAAACCTTTTCATTGGCTGATACCATCGGAATTGCAAATCCTGAATCTATTAAATATTTGTTCAGCAATTTAATTCCAAATTACCCAAAACTTACTTTTGGAGGGCATTTTCATACAACTCCAGATTCTTGGCTCGCAAAAATCGAAGCCGCTTATGGTGCGGGGTGTAGAATGTTTGATGCCGCAATTCTTGGTTATGGGGGCTGCCCGATGGCTCAAGATGATTTAGTAGGAAATATGCCCACTGAGAATCTTTTGAACTATTTTGAAATGTCTGATAACCAGAGGGTTGATGAATTGAAACTTGCTTTTACTGAATTAATTTCTTAAAAATGAATCCATTTTTTAAAGATGCTTCAAGACTTATTTCTTTTACTCAAATTTTAGTAGAAGAATCAAAAAATGTATTGACCCTAAAGCTGAACCGACCCGAAAAACGCAACGCATTTACCCCTACAATGATTGCTGAGCTGGCCTATGCCTTACAATATGCTCAACATAACTCAGAAATTTGGTGTGTGGTTTTAGAAGCTAAAGGTCCTGTTTTTTGTGCAGGAATGGACTTAAACGTTTTTCAAAACCCCGATTTGGATGTTAAAAATGACGATTTACCAAATCCAACCCGTGAAATAACCATCGGTGATGCTTTTATGATGCTGTGCAAACCGTCTATCGCAAAGGTAGAAGGAAATGTTTTGGCTGGTGGATTTCTTTTTGTTTGTGGGTGTACCTTTGTCGTTGCTACCAAAAATGTTGAGTTTGGTTTGCCAGAAGTAAAACGTGGGATTTTTCCGATGCAGGTGATGGCCTCTCTACTCAGAATAATGCCACAACGTAAGGTTTTAGAAATGTGTGTTTTAGGAAAAAATTACACGGCAAAAGATGCTTTTGAAATGGGAATTGTAACGCATTTGATTGGTTCAAATGACAATTTCGCTCTAAAACATTGCTCAATCGATGAATTTGTGGATGATTTAATTAATGAAATATTGCAAAATGCACCATTTGCAATAACTAAAGGCATGGAGGCTTTGAACGGCTTGGATAGTATCGAAGAATCTGAGAAACACGCTTTTCTGATTAATCAATTGAATCAAATCCGTAAATCGGAAGATGCCCAAGAGGGAATCAATGCTTTTAGAGAGAAACGAAAACCCGTTTGGAAAAATAAATAGCTATTTTTTGAATAATTCATTAAACTTGTCAAAGTCAGTAGTTATCGCAAAACTGATACCGGTTTCTACAATAAAACCCTCCAAAACTGCCTGATACTGGTTTTTTCGGTATGCTCTAAATAAATAGCGGCCGTCTTTCGATAAATTATAATTTACTGAAACGTTATCAAAAATTTCGGATTGTCCTCTTGACACACCACTGCTGTTTTCAAGTTCAAAATTACGTCCAATCGAAACAGTCAGTCTATTATTCAAAAATCCTTTAGAAAGATTCAATCCTAAATCAGTTCTACCAGTTGCTTTGCCAGAACTAAAATCTTGCGTCGAATTTAGGTTCAAATCAATGTTTACTCCCTTGATTAAATCGTTTGTGAGTTTATCCAACTGGTCCGAAATCATTTTACTAACACTCTCACGTGCGATTGCTTCGGCGTTGAATCCCGACAAAAAGTCTGTCGATTGCTCTGGAATGAATCTTTTCAGAACCAAAAGTGCAAAAACTTGCTTATTCATACTTGCTTTATCGTTTTGCAGTATTTCTAACTTTCGGTTGGTTGCATCCAAAACCTCTTTGGCAACGATTGTTCCTTCAAGTTCGGGCAGTGCAATATTAAAATCTAATTGTGGTTGCGAAAGATTGCCTTTCATCAACAATTGAACCTCAAATGGAAGAGCTTGTTTGTAAGTATTTTGATTTTTGTTACCGCTCAGTTCATTTGCAACCAAATCGTACGGAGATGCAGTAAGATTGTAAACGGCAGTTATGTCTATATCGGCTTTCATGGGGTCGCCAGACCACACTATTTTGCTTCCTTCTTTGATTTTGAATGGATATTTTAATAATTGATAACTAAAATCGTAAGAACCTTCAGTGATTTCATAACTACCCAAAATACTCATATCACCCGTTGAGTTTACACTTGTGTTCAATGACGCTTTGCCTTTGACTTTCAAAAAATCGCCGTTTATTTCATCAATAATGACCTTCAACTCGGCTTTTTCATCGGCTTCAATCGTCAGATTTACATCATAGCCTAAACTTGATTTTTGTTTGGGTTTTTCGTTCGTGGCTGTTTTTGTTACTGGTTCTTTGAATATTACAATTCCTTCATCTTCGCTTGCTTCTACATCATCGGGCATCAAAAGTGTGATTTGGCTTTTTGGATTGATTGTGATATTTCCATTCACAATTGTATTCTCCAAAGTGCCTTTTAGCTTGATATTTGCGTCAATATAGCCTTTACCATACGCATAATCGTTGGTTTTTGTAGCAGCGTTTAGCACCATGAAGTCATTGGCAATCAAACCTAAATTGTAATCCAAGTCTTTTGCATCGAAAATTCCGCTGACATTGAGTGTTTGGTTTAAACTATCTTTCAATGCAAAACTATGAAACTGAATCTGATGCTTTACAAAATAAATATTCTCTTGATTGATAAAATATTTGCTACCTAATTGCGAAATTGTGAAAGCGACCGAGTCGAACTTTACCTCTCCATCAATTTCTGGGTTTTCAACAATCCCGATTATTTTTAAATTCCCATTCAGTTTTCCTTTACTATTTTTTAATTCCCCAAAGCTAAATGCTTCAATCGTCTTGGCGGATAATTTGTTAATATTTAGGTCAATATCCAAAGGTCTATTGCTCTTTAAATCATAAGAACCATTCAATTTAATATCGTTCAAATCGCTTGAAATGCTACTTTTTAGGGTTATTTTATTTGTATTTAGATAATCTGCATTTACCAAAAAATCACCAACGGGTTTTTGTAACACTTCAAGATTTTTCACCGATAAGTCTCCTGTAAATTCGGGTTCGGTTAAATAATTTTTGAGCATGATATTTCCATCAATCAAACCATTGGCGAGTGTAGTGTCCTGTAGGAAAGTTGTTAAAGTTTTGATGTCAAAATTTTGAATATTTATGTTGAGCGGACTGTTTTTGGTTGCATTTACACTATTTATTTCAATTTTTTGATTACCTTGATTTACTCCAAATTGGGTTGCCGTAATTGCGTCAGTATCAAACTTTATGAATCCTTTTGGATTGGCATTCCACGATTTTCTGTTCAAAATTAATTCATCTAAAACAAGTTTATTATCGGCAGTAAAGTTTCCGTGTAGTGCGTGTTGAATCTTTTTTTTGGTATCTTTTATCGCCAAATCAAAATCAATTTGATTGTTTCTTACGGTGCCATTGAGGGCAGAATTACCCAACTCAAATTTATCGTATATCAATTCTCCTAAACTTAGCTGATAATTCAATTTTTCTTTGTTTCCAACAATTCTCAACGATGAATTATTAAATTGTGCAGAATCATATTGAATTTTCGGTATTTGCAATGAAGCAAAAATCGTGGTATCTCGCTCACTGCTAATGGTAAGAGTTCCTTTAGAATCTGTAAATTGTTTTAGACTTGGAGCAAAAGCAGCTAAAGATGAATCATTTTTTATTTCAGTATCTAACCTCAACTCAAACGGCTCATTGACCGGTTTAAATGCAAAATCTGTTTTGAAATATTGGTTACTTATTGTTAGGAGAATGTCTTTTAATAACCTAAAATCGAACTTCCCGTTAAGTTTTGCATTCAAAACTGGCGATTCAATCGAAACATATTTATCGGCTTTATTTGATTGAACTTCGATTAAAATTCGGTCAAATTTTGCTTTGGTATCATTATAATTAACCGAAAAATCTTGAATATTAATACTTCCATTTGGATTCGCTAAATCGGTTGAGGTGAAATCAATTTGGGCTTTGCCACCAAAAGTCAAGTTTTGGGATGTTAGATTCAGTTTTTTGAAATTGAGCGAGTCGAGTAATATCTCAGTTTTGAGAGCAGGATGTGTTTCCGAGAAATCAATTTTACTAACCAATTCGAGTGGTAAATTTTTATCATCAACCTTAGTTTTGATGCTGGCAATCCCGCTATCTACCTTACCTTTGATACTGACGTTGTTGTAAGTATAATTATTATAAGTAGCTGATTCTATGTTACTTTCAAATTCAAGAATCAAAGATTTGGGGTCAATTCCTTTGCCTTTAACCATTAAATCGCCAGTTACAGTGCCTACCGAATCTGATTTTTGGATTAATCTGCCAACATCAAAATTTGTCAGGTGAAGTTTGCCATCATAAAATTGATTTTTACCTTTTGCGAAGTTCCCTAAAATTCCATCGAAACTCGCCGAACCAAAATCAGTGTTAAGATTAGTCTTTAGTTTTAAATTATTTAATCCTCCTTTGATTTTTGCATTTAATTTGTAATAATTCGGCAGTTTAATATTGGTTGGAATCAAGTTTTTGGGAATAAACGTCAAAACGTCTTTTTGGTTTGTTTTAAATTCATTGACTGTTATATCAAAATTTAAGTTTTGTATGGTTGGGAGCCCTCGAATATTGCCATTCATATCAAGTTTACTGCTTCCAACTCCGGTCAATATGATTTTGTCAAGATTGAGGTTATTAAGTTTTCCGGAAATATTCCCA
>JALOLV010000165.1 GCA_025455785.1 Spirosomataceae bacterium
AATGTATGAATCGAAATGATTGAAAATAAAACAAGTAAAAGTTTTTTCATGGGCTTTTTAATTTGCAAAAATTATTGTGTAAGCGATTATTTGAAGTGATTTATTGGATAACGAAAATTTGGGGTAAAACGGTTGCTTCGATATAATTAATAAACACAAATATAGGCAAAAAGGTTAATATGGTATCGTCAGAAATTATTACTGTAAATACTTTCTGACGAGCGGTTATTTACCTTACATTTGTTTATCTAATACCTACCTAAACTTCATGAAAAAACTCACAATCCTGCTCAGTTTTGTTTCAACAATTCTATTTGCCCAAAACAAAAAAGCCTTGGTGGGCGGCACCATGATTGACGGCTTTGGCGGCGAACCGCTCGAAAACAGCGTAATCATCATCGAAAATGAAAAAATCACTAAAATTGGAACGGTCGGCAACATCGAGATTCCGAAAGATGCCGAAATCATCAGTACCGAAGGGATGTCTGTTCTACCCGGTCTAACCTACCTTGGTAGTCTTCGCAAAATCATCATGCCGTCTTCGGCAAAACAACTTCTGTTGGCTGGGGTAACCAGTGCCAGAGATTTGGGGGCTCCGCTCGAAGCCTCGATTGCAGTACGTGATAGTATCAACAAAGGCTATATTGATGGGCCAACAATGTATATGTCGGGGCCATTTCTCCAACACGCTCCGTACCCGGGTACTGAGGCTTTTCGCTGGGGAGTTAATGGTGTGGCAGACGCCCGAGCAAAAGTTCAGAAAATCGCAAAAGCGGGGGTCGATTGTGTAAAGTTGATTGACCAAGACCAAATGACAATGGATGAAGTGATGGCGATTGTAGATGAAGCCCATAAACAAAAACTAAAAGTTGTCGCACATAGCCACCGCCCCGAAGAAATCCGTCGTGGGTTAAAAGCTGGGATTGATAATTTTGAACACACTGGCTTGGCGATGGCCCCCGAGTACCCAGACGATATTATGGAAATGATTAAAGAACGTACGGCCAATTCTAACAATAAACTTTTCTGGACACCGACCATCGAGGGACTGTTCAATTATGATTACATCCGTGATAATCCCGAGAAATTAGATGACCCATCTTGGCACGTAGGCCTGCCCGATAGCATTATCCGTGATATTCGGCAAAGTATAAAATACCCTTCTCGGCTTTCGTATTTTCAGGTTACACCTTACCGTAAACCAACCCTTAAAAGTAAATTTAATCAACTAAAAAATGCTGGGGTTGTGATGTTAATTGGTACTGATAGTGGTATTCCGATGAAGTTTCATAGTCAAAGCACATGGAATGAACTGGATATTTGGGTCAGAGAAATGGGAATCGACCCGCTGCTGGCTATCAAGTCAGCGACGTACTGGCCAGCGGTTTTTCAGGGAGTAGAAGATAAAGTTGGTACGATTTCGGAGGGTAAATATGCCGACATCATTGCGGTCAGGGGCGATGTTCTGCGTTATATCAACTTGCTACAACGAGTTGATATGGTTATCAAACACGGAAAAAAAATCAAATAATTTACTGGTTCTCGGGGTGATGTTTACATCCTTCTTTTTGGCATTGCCCATATAAAATCAGCGAATGCTCGATGATATTAGTTTGGTAGAATTCTGCGATTGAGTTTTGGATTGTCTGAATCCGAGGGTCGCAGAATTCTAAAACCCGATTACAATTGACACATATCAAGTGGCTGTGCTGTTTACGCCCGAATGCCCTTTCGTAGCGAGCTGCGTGCGTATTGCCGAATTGATGACGAATAATCAGCCCCAAATCTACCAATAAATCTAAGCAATTATAAACCGTGGCTTTGCTAACCGAGAAATTCTTTTCTTTGAGGTCATCGTATAGTTCTTCTGCCTCAAAGTGGTCATCGCGGCTGTAAATCTCCTCCAAAATCTTGTAGCGTTCTACTGTTTTTCGTAGGCCCATCTCTTCGATTCGGGCATCCAAAATAGCCTTTGCTTTCTGAAAATCGTTTTTAGCATACATGATTCACTTGTTCATTTTGTTTTTTTACTTTGAAACCAGATTTTTTCTCTTTGCTCCTCCTACCCCACCAGATGTAAAATCCTGTGATAGGCAGGCTTGCCACTATCAAACTCGCAAAAAAAACTAAAAATTGCCCCGGCAAACCCCAAATTTTACCAATATGAATATCGTAATACATACTACGGGCCTTCTGCCCATTATTCATTTTTTCAAAAAGCTCTTCGGCAATAAACTGTCCTGTACGTTTATCAAAAAAGTAGGAGTCGGCATCGTAGTACGTCTTGCGTGAATCATTGATATATACAGCATATGCACCATTGGGTTTGTCTGCCTGATACATACTGAGAGTCTCAAAAGGTTTACCATAACGCTCAATGCTTTGGTGATAAATACGGTCTTCGAGGTCGTTAGCAATCACTTGATTAGGATTAGAGAGCGATTTTGGCTCCAAATATTCTTTATATTCGGCTCCCAGCGTAGCCGTAAAATAGATTGATTTATTGACCCACTCAAAACCCCAAGCCAAACCCGTAATAGAAATAAAAATAGCTACCCAAGAGGCATAAAAACCCAATATATTGTGCAAATCGTAGTTTTTACGTTTCCATTTAGTATTAATTTTCCAGTCAAATTTGTAGCGTTGTTTGACCGCCGCTTTGTTTTTAGGCCACCACAAAACTATACCCGAAATCAATAAAATCAAGAAGAATAAAGTAGCAAAATCTACGATGTATCTGCCAATATCGCCCATCATGAGATTAACGTGGAGTTCGATAATGACATCAAAAAAATCATGGTTGGTTTGTACGTGGAGCACCTCTCCCGAGTATGGGTTTAGGTATGCAATAATACGCTCTTCTTTGCCGTTTGATTCGCTCCAATGGCGAAGCATAACCGAGCGGTTGTTGCCTTGATAATCAATACTTTGGATGGGTTTTCCGGCAAAATACTTTGATGCTGACTGTTTTAGTTTTGTGGGTGGCAATGGGGATTTATTCTCGACTTTGACAGTCCGATAGTCATGAATAATATCAGAGATTTCGCTCTCAAAAGCCCAGATTGCACCCGTGATAGCAACCACAAAAACTACCAGCCCCGAAGCCAAGCCTAACCAAAGATGGAGCTGCCCGATTATTTTTTTGAAAGATATTTTTTTCATAAATCCTAAAATCTATAATTCAGCATGATTCTTCCGTTGGTGGGTTGTGCCGCCGAAAACGTAAAATACCCCGTTGTGGTCTCGTCGGCTGCCGAGTTCCACCAAGCCGAGTCCATTGCACGAATATTCAATAAATTAAATACATTGGCACGTATCGAAAAATTACCAATTTCGTAGCTCATATTGGTATCAAAAAGTGCATAACTCGGCATTGATTTTTCTTTGTCTTTGGGGTCAGTCCAGCCCGCCCAAACGGCACTTCTATCACCCATGTACTGCATCCCGAGACCAAAAGAAAAACCATTGAGTTTACCCGACAGAAACTTATAGCGAACCATCGCATTGGCAGCGTGTTTGGCTACACCGTAGTTCCTAAAACCAAGCATCAGCGAGTCGGCATCTTGTGTAATTTTAGCATCAGTATATGTATAGTTGGCATTGACAATCAGGTTATTAGTGATATTTCCTGTCATATCGACTTCGAGACCCTTGCTGGTAATTTGCCCGCGTTCTACATAAAATTGTGTCTGTGGGTTTTGTACCAATACATTATTTTTGACGGTATGAAAAATCGACCAATTGAAGTTTAATCGTTGATTAAGCAACTGAGATTTAAAACCCAATTCGATATTCGTTCCAGTCAGAGGCTTGGCGTTGGTACGGTCTTCTTTTCGTCCGGTTTGGGGCAAAAATGACTCATCGTATAGGGTATAAATCGAAATGTTTTTATTGACCAAATATGTAAGCCCCAAACGAGGTGTGAATTTTACATCTCGCACGGATACGCTATCATAAGTCGCCCAAGATTTGGTATGCGAGAGTCTCCCCGCCAAAGTTAAAATCACTTTGTTGTAGAGTTTGATGTGGTCTTGGGCATAGAGGGCCGTCCATTCAGTTCCCCAATTATCGGCGGGGTACTGGGTTGTATCACTTACCGATTCTCGGGTGAGATTATACACCGGATTTTTTACAGAAATCGGAAATTGTGTTCCCCACGCATCTGGGTTATAATCAGCATATCCCGAATTAACCGAGGTACGTCCGTAGTCAATTCCTGCCAAGATTGAATGTTCGATTCTGTTACCCGTCCTGAACTTTCCATCCACAAAACTTTGAGCCGAACGTAAACGATTGACCCAGTTGGTGTACCAGTATTCTCGATAGAGCGTATCGTAGTTTGCCGAAGCCTGCGAAACGTACATTCCATCGCCTCGGTAGAGACCTTTCACATCGGCTACTTGGCTTTTCAGTTGCCAGCCTTTGCCAAGATGTTGCACATGCGAGAGTCGGATATAATTATCATCGGTCTCTATACCTCTGAGAGCATTGGCATCAATAGCGTTGAAAGTCAAAGGAAAAAGCATTGACTTACCATCAAAACTAATATTGCCCGAATTATCGGCAATCATGTGTCCGTCCATTCGATTCAATTCAGCTTGGATATATGAGCCATTCTTATAAGTATATCTCACCGAAGGCAATATAAACATCCGACTGGCTTTGTAGAAATCATAGAAAGCGTTGGTCTGCTGCCCACCCACTACAAAGCGATAAGCAAAACGGCTATTTTTAGAGAATTTGTCGCCAATATCTACTCCGAAACGCATAAGATTCCACGAGCCATAACCCACTTCAACCTCTCTTACTCGCTGTCCGTCAGCCTGTTTTGTAACCTCATTAAGCAAACCCGAAGGTTCGGCGTTGCCAATCATAAAACCTGCCGGACCTTTCACAAACTCTACTCGCTCAATCATAAAAGCATCAGCTTGCTGATTCCACCAGTAGCCACCGACTCCATTTCTAAAAATATTGTTGGTAGCATTTGTACCTCTAATATTAAACGAGAAATCGTTATTACCACCGTAAGTTCTTACGATTCCGCTCGTTAGGCGGCTCATTTCGGCAGTTCCCAAAATCCCAAAGTCCTTAATCATTTGTTTAGTAGCCACTGAAATATTCTGCGGGATTTCGATGAGCGGAGCATTCAACCGAAGCGAAGTCGAAGGAATTTTACTGGTATAAGTCTGAGCATTTTGTGCCGTTACGATTATCTCTTGCAAATTATTGGCATCGGATTCGAGGATAAAATCGACCGTTAAAGTCTCGTTAGCAGCAATCGTAATTTTCTTGTTGGCAGTCTTTAAACCCACAAAACTCGTATGAATTGTGTAGGTCCCCGCCTTGATATTCTGAATCTGGTAGTATCCGTCGGTATCAGCCATCGTGCCTTTACTTGTACCCATCAAAACTACGTTTACGTATTCGGCTGGTTTACCATCTGAGGTCTGAATTTTGCCTTTGATAATACCGTTTTGGCCAAGCACCACTTGCATTAAACCAATAAATAAGAAAATAGCAATTGTTGTAAATTTACTTTTCATCTTTTCTTTGATTTTGTAAAGTCAAAAATTTTAAAGTGTGCAGACTTAGGGTTTTGGCAGTTTTAGACTTATCCGAAAACGTTTTCTTTTAATCTCGGTTGATTTCTTAGCTCTCGCCGTGTTTACATACTCTAAAACACTTGCATTTAAAACCCGCCTTCTGCACGGCACAGCCAATCGAATCAGTATGAATAGAATCTGGGCCAACAATCGAAATCTGCTGATTTTGGTAATCTATCGTAAACGCATTTACACCAATCTGATTTAATTCTTCTTTCAAGACATCCAGCCTTGCCGTATTATTTAGTTTTGTCAAAAAATTGATGGTTTTCATAGCAATTCGTTTATGTGATTAGAATTCTACACCAATAAAAAAAGTCTTTCTTCCAAATACAGATTCGGAGAATCAAGCATCACTGTAAATTTTAAAAATATTTTTATTTAGACTAATTATAAATAATATCACAAAGGTAATGACAGAATCTAAAAACGCAAGAAATTATTTAGAATAATTTTAAATAAGGATTCCTTTGGTCTGGCCTTCGTAGCAGACTAAAAAACTCGGGCCGGACGATAGTCAGCCTGAAAGTGCGATTAAACAAAAGAATTTATGCGAATAAGTGGTAGAAAAAATGCAGATTAGTGCCATTAGACACGAAGCATCGCCAGTCGACCTCTGCCGTAGAAAAGAACAATTACCTCAAATTTTAAGTCCTATGGGGGCTTTTCAGCCCTTTATTCGCGAGACTTATGAATAATTTTTCAGAAATGCCTTTCGAGATTCTTCTTTTTGTTCCACGGAGCAGTAGTTTGACGAGCTAAGTCGTATAAAAAGTAGAGAGAAGCTGCTAAGAAAATTAGAAAAATGATTCTGAATATTTTTCGATTCCGATTTGTTGATGGGTTATCCATATTTGAAGCTGATAATAATCTTAATACTAAAACTTAGTACAAAATTAAATGGTTTTGGTTTTTTGGTAAAATGTATTCTAAAAATCATAAGATTTATCCACAAAACCATCTGTATTTGGCCCATCACAAATGAAAACTTGGATAAAACTTGTATAGGAGAAATGAAGTGAAGGTAATTTTTTGGATAATCCGAATGAGGAATTTTTTAGAATTATTCATCATTCGGATTCTATACCCTCAATCAATATCTATCATAAAAGTTCCTAATCTTCGAGGTTACTTGGTCGTAGATTGGTCTGCAGAACTCAATAAACATCTGTTGTGGTGGCGGAGGCAATTCTTCTCGGCGGCTACAAAGCGTTTTATCGGCACTTGTCAAGGCACGCTCATCGCCGTTGTATTTGGCCCATTCGATTCCCCAGTTATACTCTCCGTTTACTTCTTCACGTCTGAGGGTTCGATTAGCCTGATAATCAACGATTTCGAGGAGCATAATCCCACGCGAACGCACTTGTTTGCGGTAGCGGGTAATCTCGGCATTGACCTTGCCATAAACAGGCACTTTTTTACCATCTACAGTAGCCTCGCCTACCTTTACGCTGTCTTTGCTCGTCACGGTCGATTTATCAGAATTTATCAGGGTCTCGCCCACGATAAAATCAATAAATTCGAGGCGAATCACTTGGTCGGGCGATAAATTGACACTTTTTGCCTCATTCGGGCTATAAAACCTAATAAATTTATTCATCCGTCGATTGGTATTCAAAAATTCATCAACCTTACTCTGAAAAAACTCATTACTATATTGATACAAACGAGAATTGACCTTTGGTTGCTCCACTACAACGTGTAAAGAACCCATATTGAGGGCCTCTTCCATTCGGTTGCGGACATCACGGTAGTTCGGGGCAAACTTGTAGAGTTCTTCAAAACTATTATAGGCTTCTCGGCCTGCTTCGCGGGTTTTGCGTTTGAGTAGGTCTATGCCCAAAGCGTAGCGTTCGGTAGCGGCGTTGTCGCGAGCTTCTTCGGTTTCTTTAAAATAAGGCTGCGAACTCACCAAGCGGCGGCAAGCCGTCATTTGGTAGGCTTGAGGCAGCACCTCCGAAGACTTTGAGTTATCGCTATCTTTTTTGAGTTTTTCGGTAGCTTGAATGACCGCTTCGTAATAATTGCCTTGTTCGAGAGCCTTAGTTCCAGACTTTGAGCAGGCAGAGGTCGTGGCAACTAAAATGCTCACAACCAAAAGTTTAGGTAGGTTTTTCATGGTTAAACTGTTTTTATTGATAGCAATATAATGAAATACAAACGAGAAATCGTGAATCATACGAGCAGATTAACAAATCATTAACCCGAACACCATTCATCTAAAATATTGGCCAAATCTGTGGTTTTACTTGATATTTGGCAAAATTATCTCAATTATTGCAAATCAAAAACTTTAAGGTCCTAACAAAGTCAAATTATTTATTATATGCAATTACTACAACGCCGAGACATCGGAGATAAAATCAGGGCGACGGTCGATTTCATCAAAGAAAATTTCAAATCTCTGATGCTGTCATCTCTTATTTTTGCGATTCCGCTTGGGGTTACCCTCGGATATTTCATGTCGAAGTACCAGCTAATGGTCAATCAGTTGGTACAAGAAGCCCAAGACGACCCTGCCAATGCCAATCCGTTTGAGTTATTCTCACAGTTATTCGATAACACCACACTTGCGATGCTCGTGTTATCGCAGTTTTTGAGCGTAATGCTAATGACCGCCATTTTTTCATACATTGAAATTTACGAAGAGCGAGAGTCGAGCAATATCTCGGTTTCGGAGGTGCTAAATCGCACGTTCAGTAATCTTCCAAGAGTACTGCTGACATACATTACGATAATGTTTTTGTTTGCAATCATCATGATAATCTTGGTTTTAGGTTTAACACCAGTCATGAGTAGTATCAAAGGCGGGGCAGATGGAGCTACTGGACTAAGAATCTTGAGCATTATGATGATAGTCTTCGGGATAATCATGCTTCTGTTGTTGCTATTTGTAGGTGTCGGAATATACCTTTCGCTATCGCCAATTGTAGCATCCCGCGAGAAAGCAAGTCCTATCGAAGCCATCCGAACGAGTTATAACCTTATCAAAGGCGAATGGTGGCTTACTTTTGGCTTTTTGGTAATTATGATAATTCTCCAAAGTCTAATCTCTACAATTATTTCTATTCCGTTGAGTGTGATGAGTGGAGTTTCGGCAGTATCGCCAGAAGCAATCGACGAGCCTAAAACACTGATTATAAGCTCGGTAACTTATATCCTGAGTAGTCTCGTAGGAATAATCTATTACGTAGGTGTGGCTTTACAGTATTATGATTTAAAAGCCAGAGGATGACTCATAAAGTTTTCATGGCTATACAAGGTTTTGGTATCAATAAGTGCAAGATATGAATTAGCTTATGTTAATCGTCAGTATAATACTGATAATCAGACGATTATGAACTTAGTCTTTGCACTTAAATGTCTAAGTTTTCGTGGTCAATTATAGTTGTTTGATAATTCGACCATAAAAAGGTTTAAACGAAGCCAAAAAAATTCATAAATTTGCAGAGTAAATGCACCCGTAGTTCAATGGATAGAATGTCAGATTCCGGTTCTGATGATGGGGGTTCGAGTCCCTTCGGGTGTACAAAGTACACATTGAGTGTGGCACGTCTAAATAGATTTGCCACACTTATTTTGTAGAACTGATTGTTAAATTAATTTCTCGTTCAAAAATTTGACTTTTCTACCAAAATCCTCAACTTTGATAGTTTAACCTATCACTGTCTATGAATTTCCCCTACCAACGAGTATTCGATTTATTACCAACCTACACAGCAAGGTTTAACAAATCAGACGTTTTTGGCTATAAAGATAAAAAAGAGTGGCGAACCATCTCGGCTCAAGATTTCATCGAGCAAGTCAATCAGGTAAGTTTGGGTTTGGCAGAATTAGGGATTCAAAAAGGCGATAGAATTTCGATTATTGCTGAGGGGCGTCCCGAATGGAACATCATTGATTTCGGAATCCAACAACTCGGAGCTGTCAGTGTGCCGCTCTACCCGACTATCACTACCGAAGATTATAAGTATATTTTTCAGGAATCAGGCGTAAAACTCGTTTTCGTTGGCGATGATTCACTCCTTCGCAAAGCCCAAGATGCCGCCAAAGAGTCGCCATCGGTGCAAGAAATTTATTCATTCGATAAAATAATCGGAGCAAAACATTGGTCCGAAATCAAAAAAAGTATTGATAATGAAGGGCTTAATAAATTAGAATCCTTCAAAAAAAACGTCAATCACGAAGATTTACTGACAATTATCTATACCTCTGGCACAACCGGCAGACCCAAAGGTGTAATGTTGAGCCATCGCAACCTGATTAGCAATGTCGAATCATGTTGCGGGTCATTTCCGATAGACGAAAGCTGTCGAGCATTGAGTTTTTTACCACTCAATCACGTGTACGAACGCATGGTCTTGTACCTCTATATGCGTTTGGGTACATCTATTTACTATGCCCAGAACATCGCCACCATTGCCGATGATTTACGAGACGTTCGTCCCGTGGCAAAAGGCTATGAACTCACTGGCTTAAAACGCCGAATTTTCTTGTGGGCTTTAGATTTAGGATTGAAATATGACCCAAACAAACAATTTGGCTGGCTATACACCAAACAGCTCGAACTCGCCAATAAACTCGTTTTTAGCAAATGGCGAGAGGCTCTGGGTGATAACTTGCGGATGATTTGCTCGGGTGCGGCCGCACTACAACCACGATTAGCAAGAGTATTTTGGGCAGCACAGATTCCCGTATCGGAAGGCTACGGAATGACCGAGGCATCGCCAGTGATTGCCACAAAC
>JALOLV010000518.1 GCA_025455785.1 Spirosomataceae bacterium
GGATTGGAAATATACCCCAGAGTCTTTTTCGTGGCGTACCCAATTTGTCCATTGTATTGATTTTACGGCTTCGCAGATTTGTGGGAGATTGGGCATTAAGAATCCTTATGATGAAAAAGCCAAACAGAAAGATTTTTGGAAAAAACTTTCTAAAGCCGAATTGGGCGAGGAACTAAAAGGATTTTACGCTTGGATACTCCAAGTTTTATCCGAAGCCAAACCAGAGCAATTGGCACAATTAGAAGGCTATGCAGGCGATAAAATTCCTGTTTGGCGGTTATTCTACGCACTCGAAAATCATATTATTCACCACCGTGGACAAGCCATTTGTTATTTGAGACTCAACGGAATTACGCCAGTGGGTTATATTGGTTGGTAATTTTATGAAAAAGTTAGAGCCTCTCATTTGGGTCGATTTGTTGCCTAAACTCGACCAAAAATTAATTGAATTATTGAAATCGCTATCCGACCAAGACTGGCAGAAACAAAGCATTGCTCCACTCTGGAAGGTCAAAGATATTGCTTGCCGTGCATTTGCTCGATGGAAACATCCGTACGCTTTCTATCCTCCGAGACGGCTATGTAGGCGACCCTCCGCAAAACATTAACTCATACCAAGACCTATTAGATTACCTCAACAAACTCAATGCCGACTGGGTTGTTGGAATGAAGCGGGTTAGTCCGAAGGTTTTGATTGAATTGCTCGAAATAACTGGAAGAGAATATTGTGAATTTCTACAATCGCTCGACCCGTTTGCCGATGCGGCTTGGTCGGTGGCTTGGGCAGGCGAAGAGACCTCTCAAAACTGGTTTCATATTGCCCGTGAATATACCGAAAAATGGCATCATCAACAGCAAATCAGATTGGCAGTTGGTAAAACCCATGAACTTTATACTCGTGAATTTTACCTGCCGCATTTAGAAACTTCGATGCGAGCTTTGCCTTATCATTATCGGAATACAAAAGCCAATGAAAATGAAGGAATCCAATTTATTATCACTGGCGAAGGTGGCGGAGATTGGTTTTTATTCTTTGAGGGTGATTCGTGGCAATTGGTTTCAGAATTACAAAAAACCCCGATTAGTAAAGTAATCATTGACGGAGAGATAGCTTGGAGAATGTTTACAAAGGGGATTTCAAGACCCGAAGCCCAAAAAAGAGTTATAATTGAAGGTAATTATGAATTGGGTAATAAAATATTCGATATGCTTGCCGTTATGGCATAGTTTTGCCCAATCACATAACTAACGCTGAATCAATAAAATCATGATGATTAGTGAAGTGAGAAGGCCGACGTACATCCTTGGCTCGTTGTGCATATTTACTGCAAAAACATAGGCCACTAAGCATATCAAACTACAAGCAAGTAAAACCCATTTATGGATAATTGTTCTGCGATTTGAGTCGGCAAAAACAGCTAAACCAGTCCCTAAAGCAAAAAAACCGCTTAGCGTAACCCACAAAAAACTCGTTTCGGTGTTTTCGACCATCAACAAAGTCAGTATTTGAATAGTTGAGATAATGATTAGCAATTGTGAAAATAAACTGAGAAGTTTGCGTTCTGTTTCTTTGAGTGTCCCGTTCATATTGATTTGATTGATAGCACGAAGGTATCTCTCAATACTTAAAGAATCTTGAAGCAAAAATAAAAGGATTCTAAAATTTCAGCGATGTGAAAACGGTATGCCGATGATAAAAGTAGTTTCTTCGTTTTCGACCGAATCAACCTCAATTGTGCCTTTATGGTGCTTGATGATTCGATGAACCAATGGCAGACCAATACCGTAACCTTTGAATGTAGTGGCTCTTTCGGCTCTAAAAAAAGGGTCAAATAAATGCGGAATATCGGATTTTAAAATCCCGAAACCTCGGTTTTTGATAAAAATCTTCACTTCGCCTTCGCCAATAGCACAAAGTACTTTTACTTGTCCGTCATACGAAAACTTACACCCATTTTCGATGATATTTACAAAAGCCGTCCGCAACAAATGAGCATTGCCATTGACCACGGGCATCAAACAGAATCTCATCAATCCTAACGGCAGCAGGAATAAAATCTCGGGCTTGGTCGCCCACTTTTACGAGTTCTAAAAGTGTATCCGACAATTGACCTAATTCTTTTAAATCTTCAAGAACAGACTTTATGACTCTCTCGTATTCTTCGTGCGAACGAACTTTAATGATGCTCAATTCTAACTGAGCGACCATTTTCATCAATGGATTTTTCAGTTCGTGAGAAAAGTTTGATATAAAAGTTTGTTGCAACTGAAAAGCCCCCTCTATCCTATCAATCAGGCTGTTAGAACTCTTTGAGATTTCGCCAAGCTCGTAAGGATAACTTTCATATAGCCGTTTTTCTAAATTTTTGGGGAATATCGAATCCAGCTCTTCTTTGATAAATCTGATGGGTTCGAGAAGTTTTTTGATGTATTTATTGATGAACACCCAAACCAAAACGCAATCAACGACGGCAAATAAAACAATACAAATCCAAGCAAAATCACCCAAAAATGCAAGAGCCAAATATCCAAAACCAACCAGCATAAAAATACCGATTATAACAAAAAACATGATGGTTTTGGTGAGTTTACTCGTGATTTTCATATCTATTTGGTTTTCATTACATAGCCCATGCCGTAGATATTGTAAATCAGTTTTTGCTCGTAGCCCTTATCAATCTTGCGGCGAAGCAGATTCATAAAAACCTCAACCACATTGGTCGTAACATCGGCATCCATTTTCCAGACTTTATCCAAAAGTTCTTCTTTAGACATCACCCTCCCACGGTTCCGCATGAGACATTCCAAAAGACCGAATTCTTTTGCAGTCAAAATTATTTGTTCGTTTCCTCGCATTACTGATTTAGAATCAAGATTTAACTCTAAATCCTCAAATTGAAGTTTTCGATAAGTAATCTGAACATTTGAGGTGCGGCGAGTAACAACCCTGATTCGGGCAATTAATTCTTTCAATTCAAAAGGTTTTACAAGGTAATCATCGGCTCCGAGGTCAAACCCTTTGAGTTTTTCATCTAACGAGCTGAGTGCCGTCAATAAAATAATTGGGGTATCAGAACCTAAATTTCGCAGTTCTTTAACAATCTCATAACCATTTTTATATGGGAGAATAATGTCTGAAACGATGACATTGTAAACATTTTTTTTGGCAAGATGAAAACCAATATCGCCATCGTAGGCAATATCTACTTCAAAACCATTCTCCTCCAAACTCATTTTGAGCGATTGAACCGTCTTGGGTTCATCCTCAATTAGTAATATTTTCATGACTTATCTCTAAACTAAATAAAAATTGAAGCATAGCGTTCGGTATTCTCGACACAAGTATTCAGACCAGTTGATACCGATAAAAGTGGTTTTTCGACAATTTTTATGGGCAATCTCGTAAATTTCTCCAAACGACTTGTCAAACCTCTCATTTTTGCTCCGCCCCCAGTTACAAAAATACCATTACCATAAATATCGGCGGCTATTTCGGGCGGACATTTTTCTAAAGTTTTTACAATACCGTTTTCTATCTGCGAGAATGTTTTATCAAGCATTTCGATTACTTCTTGGTATTCTATCAAAATAGATTTTGGCAAACCAGTTGCAATATCACGACCA
>JALOLV010000166.1 GCA_025455785.1 Spirosomataceae bacterium
TCATACATCTAATTCAAAAAACTATACCAATTCTTCGGTAACCGAATGCCCAATCAAAGTTGCGGCAGTACAATCAGTTACAAAAACATTTACATAATCACCTTTTTTGAAATGTTCTTTAGGGAAAACTACCACCTTGTTTTGGTCATTGCGACCTTGTAAATGCTCATTTGAACGTTTTGAAAAACCTTCAACCAACACTTTGTGAACCTTGCCGACTGCCAGCTTGTTCCGTTCAAATGAAAGTCTTTGCTGTAAGGCAATTATTTCGTTTAGACGGCGTTTTTTTACATCTTCGGCTATATCGTCTTTGAGTTTTTTTGCGGCTGGCGTATTGGGTCTTTCAGAATAAGCAAACATATAACCGTAGTCATACTTTACATATTCTAATAGACTCAAAGTCTCTTGGTGGTCTTCTTCGGTTTCAGTACAGAAACCAGCAATTATATCTTGTGAAATGCCGCATTCTTCGCCTAAAATTTCACGTATCCTGTCAATTTTATTGATGTACCATTCTCTTGTATAAGTACGATTCATCAATTCCAAAATACGAGTACTACCACTCTGAGCTGGTAAGTGAATGTATTTACATATATTCTCGTATTTTTTCATTGTGTAAAGTACTTCATCTGTAATATCTTTGGGATGTGAAGTTGAAAATCTTATTCTTAAATCAGGATTGACCAATGCTACCATTTCGAGTAATTGTGCGAAATTTACCGATTCTGCATTCTCTGAATTTTCTGGACTCCATTTATACGAATCTACATTTTGACCCAAAAGAGTTACCTCACGATAACCCTGATTAAATAAATCAGTTGCTTCTTTAACAATTGAGTGTGGGTCTCGACTGCGTTCACGACCACGGGTGTATGGAACTACACAAAAACTACACATGTTGTCGCAACCACGCATAATTGAAATAAATGCTGTAACTCCGTTTGAATCCAAACGAATTGGGGTAATATCTGCGTAGGTTTCTTCACGAGATAAAAAAACGTTTACAGCTTTTTGACCAGTCTCTGCTTCTTCTACCAATCTTGGCAAATCTCGGTAAGCATCGGGTCCGACAACCATATCGACAACTTTCTCTTCTTCTAAAAGTTTGGCTTTCAAACGCTCGGCCATACAACCCAAGACTCCGATTTTAACCAATGGGTTCTTTTTCTTAATCGGAATAAGGTGTTGTAGTCTATTACGAACTTTTTGTTCGGCATTATCACGAATTGCACATGTATTCAACAATATGAGTTCGGCATCTTCATATTTTGAAGTAGTGGCAAATCCGTTATCTCTCAAAATCGAAGCAACAATTTCACTATCGGCAAAATTCATCTGACAACCGTAACTTTCAATATAAAGTTTACGTTTACCATCATTGCTTTCATCAACCGATATTCTAGCATTGTCGAGATTTTGCTTATCCTCTTCGTTTAAGATTTTGAGCGTGTCTGTTATTCTTTCCATTTTTATTTTTGATACAAAGCCTATTGGAATTTTACGTCAAACGTAAAATCAAGTTGCAAATTTACAACAAACATGACAGAATGTCAGTGTTAAATTAACTTAATTTTTCGGAAGAAAGTTTAAAAAGGATAACCGATACCGATTCGGAGTGGAATACGATATAAATTGTATAAAGTTTTTTCAGAATCGAGAAACCGACCAAACTTGAAATCATCGAGTACGAATCTCTCACCAACTGGTTGTGAAGGGTCTATCACTTTAACTGGGAAATCAAATCTGAAAATTAAATAATCGAGATTCCATCTAAGTCCAAAACCAGCACCGACAGCAAACTCTTTATAAAACCTTTTAAGCTCAAAGTTCTCGCCAGAATTATTTGGATTTGAATACAATTTCCAAATATTACCCCAGTCAGCAAACAAAGCACCTTCTAAAACACCAATTGGCATTTTGAAAAGGTTGTTTCTATATTCAATACTTCCTTCAAGCAGAATATCACCCGGTTGTGGTAGTGTTTGCAAACGATTAGAGAAGTTTTCAAAAATTTGAGGTTTAGCTGAGCCTGTTCCTAATCCACGGGGGTCCCAAGCTCTTACACTTGTACTACCACCAGCAAAAAAGTTTTTCTCGTATGGCAAAGACCTATTCTTCCCGTAGGGAATTGCCAAACCTATATTAAATCGATACGCCCACGAACTACGTGAACTGATTGGTAGATATTTTCTAAAATCAATATTAAACTTTAAAAACCTAAAATAGGCACGGGTGGTATCAGGTGGTAGTTCGCCCACAACCTGATTTTTAACTGGAAATAGCTTATCAATAAATTTTACACGGTC
Organism: Spirosomataceae bacterium; assembly: GCA_025455785.1. GTDB lineage: Bacteria > Bacteroidota > Bacteroidia > Cytophagales > Spirosomataceae > JALOLV01. The sequence goes on from JALOLV010000166.1 coordinate 2,307, forward strand.
ATAATTTACGCTTGGGTCTTTAATCAGACCAAGTAAAGTCCCGCCCGACTCGGCAAAAATTCTTAGATATTTAGCTCGTTTGTTATCACCTTGAACTTGGTTATTAAAAACGTACGAGCCGCTAATACTCGAAACGAATTGTGGGTCAAAAGAGACTTTAAGACTATTGCCTTGTAATTGCTGCTCAATCAATGTTTTTCTAAAACTTATTCCATTACTGTCAGCAGAATAAGAAGTATTTGTTAGGTTAATATCCAAAAAAGAGAATATGAATGTTTCGACACTTGATTTCTGCCACGAATAAACACCCGTGAATTTAAGATTAGTTCGATTGTAAAATAAAGTATTTGAATTATTGAGACCAACACCAAGTTGAGTTTTCGGATTATAATCTCTTAATTTCTCTGAATTTAAAAATGGAATCATAATCTGAGGGAATGTAATTGAAGCATTACCACCAATATCGGTGCTTCTGATATTGTTAATCCCTGTACCCTCGTGTGAAAGTCGGCCTGCTAATTCAATAATGTCTAATTTTTTTAATTGATTTCTAACTTTTACTGAACCATTTAACCCAATACCAAAAATACTATTAACTAAATTTAGATTTGGGTCAACCGTAACATTATATTTTAAGAGAGTTGGTGCTGTAATTTCAACTCTCAATTTATTATCAGGTAATAATCGGTACTGAAAATTTGCAAACGAAAATTGATTAAGATTGTAGAGTTGCCTTTTGGTATTTGTTATCTTTTCGAGCGAATACAGTTCATTGGGTCTCAAACCAACTCGGCTATCTAACAATTTAATTGGGAATTTATTATCAACAAAAATGTAATTGATGCCATTATATAGGGTAGTATCGGTTTGACTACTTAATTTTTGATTAGAATTTATTTCAGCAGCCAAAAATTGAATTTCAGAAATAGAGTACTGGTTGAATTTTGGTTGTTTGGGGGTATATTTAATCTTAAATCTAATCTCAGCCGTGTTATCAACTCTGAAGGTATCAATCATTTGATTATCAAAAAATTGAGGTGAAAAGTTGTAGTAGCCGTTATTTTTAAGCAAAGCCTCCAAACGAAGTTTTTCGTTTTCGATATTATTCCAATCGGCCAAAGAATTTAATTTCGTAAATGTATTCTTCAAATCGGATTTGAATAAACTATCAATCTTTTCATCTTGGGCATCGTACACAACCCGAGTAATCAAATAAGGCTTGTTTTCTTCAATTTGATAGGTCAATTTCATAAAACCACGCTTGGTGGTGTCGATTGAATACGAAATTTTTCGGTCATAGAATCCTTTACGTAGCACATAAAGTTCTATATCTTTTTTTGTTTTTTCGATTTTATTAATATCAATTATTGAAGGTTCTTCACCTACAAAACGCCAAAACCATGCAATTTTTTTATCGAAAGTCTCTTGGGTTCGTTCTAATTTTTTGCGAATCTTTTGTCGAATTTTATCGTTTTTCTTATCAGAAAAATCTTGTGGAAGCGATTGTAACTGACGATTTAATTCCTCAAATCGAGCCGAAACCTTGTTTTCGTTATATAGCTTCTTACCAAGCATATAAAATGAAAGGCGTTGAGCAGGCATAAAGTCGAGGTCAAGAAATCTACGATTAGGTTTTTGATTGGGAGGAATCAGGGTTTCAAGTTCGTCGGATGAAATTTGTTTATTACCTTTGAAAGCCAAATTACGTAGCAAAAATTCATCTTTTTCTAATTGTACTTTTGGGGTACACGAAGAAATCAATACGATTGCAGTAAAGTAAGAAAAGTATTTGCCAAGTTTTGTTGAGAGCATACTTGATACATAAACAAACCGCAAAACAACGATTTGATTACCGATAATATTAATGAAATCTTATAAAAATGATAAGTAAACAACAGCAAAAATACATTCAATCCTTGCAAATTAAAAAATATCGACAAGAATATCAGTCATTTTTGGTTGAAGGGGCAAAAAGTGTTCTCGAATTACTAAATTCCGACTTTCTGATTGATAAAATCTACGTTACAGAGAAATTTGCCGAGCAAATTGACTCTAAAAGTATTTCGATAGAGTTGGCCACCCAAGCCGAAATCGAGAAAATTGGCACTTTACAAAGCAATGATTCGGCACTGGCCATTGTCAAAATGAAACCAAATCAAGCCATAATTTGTAACGATAACGAGTATGTTTTAGTATTAGATGACATCCGAGACCCCGGAAACCTCGGAACAATCATTCGCATAGCTGATTGGTACGGAATAAATAAAATTATTTGTTCTGAAAATACAGTTGACTTTTATAATCCGAAAGTTATCGCTTCAACAATGGGTTCGTTTACAAGAATTAAAATATGGTACGGAGATTTAGAAAAATATTTTAATCGGAACAATAATCTACCTGTTTATGGAACATTTATTTCAGGCGAGAATATTCACAAAACAAATTTCTCTAAAAACGGATTTATAATCATTGGGAATGAATCAAACGGAATACGCCCCGAAATCGAAAAGAAAGTTACTGATAAAATCACAATTCCGAGGTTTGGAAACGCAGAATCTCTCAATGCAGGTATTGCAACTGCCATAGTTTTAGACAATATAAGAAGATACAATTGACATGAAAGCACTTTGGATAATTGAAAATGAAGATAACACATTTTCTCAAAATATAATTGAAAAAAACGTTGATGAATTACCGGCGGGAGAAGTCTTGATTAGAGTTAAGTATTCGTCTTTGAACTACAAAGATGCTTTGTCGGCTTCTGGAAACAAAGGAGTTACTAAAAAATACCCCCATACTCCCGGAATTGACGCTGCAGGAATCGTTGAACATTCACTAAACGAGCAATTTACTAAGGGCGAAAAAGTGATTGTTACTGGTTTTGACCTGGGCATGAATACCTCTGGTGGTTTTGGAGAATATATTCGTGTTCCAGCAAAATGGGTTGTGAAACTTCCGAAAGGTTTAAAGCTGAAAGAAAGCATGATGTTCGGAACTGGTGGATTAACAGCCGCCTTATGTATTGATAAAATAATCTCGAATGGGATAACTCCTGAAAAAGGAAAAATTATCGTTACTGGTTCGACCGGTGGTGTCGGCATAATGGCAGTCATGATTTTAGCAAAATTGGGTTTTGAAGTTGTGGCAGTAACCGGAAAAACCGAAGCTAAAGACTTTCTTTTGAAAATTGGAGCCAAAGAGGTTATCGGAAGAAATGACATTGATGATAAATCTACAAGACCTTTGCTGAAAGGACAATTTGCCGGTGCCATTGACACCGTTGGTGGGAATTTATTAGCAACTATCTTAAAATCAATGAATTATGGGGGGGTAGTCTCTATTTGTGGTTTGGTCAATTCTCCCGAATTACCAACTTCAGTATTTCCGTTCATTTTAAGAGGAGTATCCATGTTTGGGATAGATTCGGCTGAATGTGATATTGAATGGAGAAAAAAAATGTGGAAGAATCTTGCAAAAAAATGGAAACCCGAACAATTGACATCAGTAACCAAAACTGTTACCCTAAAAGGTTTGCCCAAAGAAATAAATAAGATTCTAAAGGGTGGGCAAATCGGAAGGGTTGTCGTCAGGCTTTAAGTAAAACACAAACCAAGTGATAGCGGTTTATTAAGGTATAAGTGTCTTCAAATAAGAACAATTGGTCGATTCAATTCAGTTTTTGACTAAACTAAAGTTAATTTAGAATGTCATACACAAAAAACTGATGATGAAATCAAATTTATTTACTCTACTCATTACTTTATTTGCTCTTCAATATACTTTTGCTCAAACAATTGAAATCAAAGCAAAAGTAGTTGATAAAGCTGATAACACGCCATTGATTGGTGTGGGTACTTCTCTGATTTTAATAAGTTCTTCAAATAAAAAAGTTGGGGCTTTGACCGATACAAATGGAGTTTTTAAATTCTCGGTTTCAGAAAAAGGAACATACACCTTAAATCTAAGTTATATTGGTTATCAGGATTTTACAAAGCAAATTCGCATTGATAAATCCATTAATTTAGGTACAATCGAAATGTTAACCAGTACTCAAGTTCTCAATGAAGTAACGGTTGCTGGCAAACAAGTACGAGTCGAACAAAAAGGTGATACGTTGTCTTATAATGCCGGAGCATACAAGGTTAATCAGGATGCCTCTGCCGAAGATTTAATCAAAAAAATGCCGGGAGTTACCATAGAAAACGGTCAAGTTAAAGCCCAAGGCGAGGCCGTTAAAAAAGTAATGCTGGATGGTAAAGAATTTTTTGGAGATGATGCCATGATGGCTTTAAAAAACCTGCCTGCCGAAATTATTGATAAAGTACAGGTTTTTGACCGAATGTCGGAGCAAGCTCAATTTACTGGTTTTAACGATGGGAATACAGATAAAACAATAAATATTACTACAAAAAGCGGGAAATCTAATGGTCAATTTGGTAAAGTTTACGGGGGCTACGGTACTGATGATAGGTATTCGACAGGTGGTAATGTAAATTATTTCAAGAAAGACCAAAGGATTTCGGTTATCGGTATGTCGAATAACATAAACCAACAAAACTTTGCATCTGAGGATTTATTGGGTGTTTTAGGGACAAATGCCAACACTGGCGGAAATCGAGGGGGAGGTGGCAATGGTGGTGGTGGGAATTCGGGCGATTTTTTAACTAATCAGCAGAATGGAATCACTGGCACTAATGCAATTGGTATTAACTACACCGATAATTGGGGGAAAAAAATAAAGTTTACTGGAAGTTATTTTTTTAATCAAACAGGCAATGAGAATTTGACAAATATAAGTAGAGTTATTACCGCCGGTAGAACATTAAATCAACTCTATGACGAAATCAGAACCACTAATAACCAAAACTATAACAA
>JALOLV010000167.1 GCA_025455785.1 Spirosomataceae bacterium
TTGAAATCATCGAGAATACCATCTTTATTGGTATCTATTTGTTCGCTATCGCCGCTTGTATGCACAACCCCACAAGAACCCGAACCATCGCCATTTTCGTTCTGAGAAATCATCCTGACGGCGGCGTAGCCACGTTGACGAAACGGAACGTGGTCGCTCGAACGACCAGTGCGGTCTTCGCCACTCATGATATTGATGGTCATCGGTACGGCCGCCCTTGGTCTTATCTGCTCATTGTATTGTAACTTAATGTAACGAGCCAATTGCTTATGAATCGAATTGGCACTACCAAAAGAGAAAATTCGGATACTTTTATCGGCAACATTACCAGCAACGCACGAAGGCGACGACGAACACGGCCCGCAGAGGGTTGTTCCGGCGATGTCATTGTTCAAAACGGCTCTTACCGAACGCCCCTTGCTCGATAAATAACTGGCAAATGCCGTGCTTCCGAAAAGGCCTTGTTCTTCGCCCACAGTCAGCAAAAATACGACTGTGCCACGAAGGCTGTATTTGGATAAAACACGGGCCAACTCGATAACCAATGCCGAGCCAGTTGCGTTATCCGAAACGCCCGGAGCATCGCACGTGGTGCTACAAACATCGTTGCAGCGGCTGTCGATGTGTCCTTCTACGATTATCAATGATTTATCGGATAAATCACTACCCGGCAATACAGCAAAGACTTGATTGTAGGTTCTCGTTGTGCCTGAGCATAGGGCAACGTTGAAATTCATCCGAGAAACAACCAATCGATTGCCTCTTTCACGGCTGAATTGGTTGAATTTGCTCTCAACCCAAGCATTTGCGGCACTGAGACCCGTAGTTGCCGAAGTGGTAAATAGTGAATTTGTATTTCGATTTTTGAAACCTGCGAGTTTACGAACGTATGCTTTGAGCGAATCGGGCGAAATCGAGGCATTTATATCGACGGATACCAAACTTGGAGCCGACATCAGACTTGTGCTTGAATAAGTAGCTACGCTGTAGCTGCCCGCCATGATGGCATCTGCTGTTGGATTTGTAACTACCATGCTCGACTGCGAAAAGCAAACGTAGTTTAGCAACAGTCCTAAAAAGAATAGATGTTTTTTCATTCAATAGCTCAATTAATAATGACTTAAATAGTTTAGATTCAACCCAAAATCAAGCAAAAATTGTACCTAAAGTTTAGATTCTACTAAAATATTTTTGGTCATTAATCAAGAGCTAATAGATTCACTTTCAGTATATTAGCATGATGGGCGTAAGTTATACGCCCATCAGAATTTTTATGCTACATTTTTTTCCATTGCGATAAACTCCAAAAATTGCTTTGGTAAACCAAACTTGGGGTCATCCATCGGGAAGGGCTTTGTCTCACCAGTGCGTTCGTAGCCTCGTCTTTCGTAATACTCAATCAACTCTTTGCGGACAGAGATAACCGTCATCGCGATTTTAGCAATGCCAGATTCTTTGGCAAAATCTTCGGCTGCTTGCATGAGTTTTTTGCCAACTCCGCCACCTTGTAATTCGGGCGAGACCGTGAGCATTCCGAGATAGATTTTATCATCTTGCTTTTCGAGATAAACCGAACCAATGATTTTGCCATCTTCGGTATATTTCAAAATCGTAGCATTTTTTTTATTAATCAGTTCGGCAAGGCTCTCTTCGTCGGTTCTGATTCCGCCCAAGAGGTCGGCTTCGGTGGTCCATCCTTTTTTTGAAGAATCGCCCCGATAGGCAGAATTAATTAATACATTAAGCTCGGCAACATCAGCAAGAGTGGCTTTCTCAATCATTTTAGTTTATTTGGTATTTTCAGGATGCAAAAAAACGCAATTTATTTATCGCAAAAAATGCTAAATTGATATTTTCTGATGCTGCTACACGATTATTTATTCTTATTTCCTGAAACGCCCGTTTTCATCTGAATTACATCGACCAAGAGGGCAAACGCCATCGAGAAATAAATATAGCCTTTCGGGATATGAATCTCGAAGCCTTCGGCAAGTAGAGCCATTCCAATCATCATCAAGAAACTCAAAGCCAAAACCTTGAACGCAGGATGTTTATTGACAAAATCCGAAATTGGTTTGGCAGCTACCAGCATTATCAGTACTGTAACCACCACGGCGGTGTACATCACCCAAAGCTCATCTACCATACCAACAGCCGTGATGATTGAATCTATCGAAAAGACAAGGTCGAGCAAGAGTACTTGTAGCAGTACACTCCCAAAGGTAGCGGCCCCTTTGGCCAAATTATTTTCTTCTTTGGCTTCTACTTTATGGTAAATCTCTTTGGCACTTTTGTAAAGCAGAAACAGACCTCCGAGTATCAAAATCAACTCTTTGCCCGTAATATTTTGATTAATAACCGTAAATAATGTTTGGTCTAATTTCATTATCCACGAAATCAAGGCCAACAACCCAAGCCGCATAACCATCGCCAGCCCGATACCAATATATCTGACTTTTGCTTGCTGCTCAACGGGCAGTTTGCCAGCCAAAATTGTGATAAAAATGATGTTGTCGATACCCAGAACCACCTCTAAGGCTATCAATGAGACTAATGCAATCAGGGTTTGTGAATCCATACTTTTTAAGGTTTTAGTTTAATTAGTTATAACCTCAAATCAACGTATAGAGTTCGGAGTTCTTTATTGATTACAACTATAAACCCGCCCACTGCAATAGTAAAAGTTAATACCCAACTGTCGATGCTTCTACCTGACTGGCTTGCATTCCGAGTCGTTTTTTGGCATCTTCCATAATCTCGGCCGTTGCCGATGCTCCAAGTCTCGTACAGCCCAATTCTCTCACTCTCAGCAATCCGTCGAGAGTTCTGACACCACCTGCGGCTTTGATTTGGACATTTGGTGCCGAGTACTTACGCATCAGCATCAAATCATGCTCAGTAGCACCTTTGTAGTTATAGTTACCATCGGCTTGTTTTACAAAACCATAACCCGTAGAGGTTTTTACAAATGCTACGCCGACTGTGCTACAAATTTTACAGAGTTTTATTTTGTATTTGTCTTTGGGCAGGAAATCGTTCTCAAAAATTACTTTCAGAATCGCTCCGTGTTTGAGGCATTCTTTGTTGATAGCCGCAATCTCTTTTTTGACATATCGCCAATCTTCGCCCAAAACCTTACCTGCATTCACGACCATGTCTATCTCGGTAGCACCGTCTTTACAGGCCAATCGTGTTTCATAAACTTTTGATTGAATCGTGCTGTTGCCAGCCGGAAAACCAATCACACTACAAACCTTGACGTCGGTATTTTTTAGTAATTCGGCACATTGTTTTACAAAATAGGGCTTAATACAAACGGCGGCTACATCGTATTTTATCGCCAGTTCACACCCTTTTACCAGCTCGGCGTCGGTGAGTGTTGGGTGAAGTAGCGAATGGTCAATCATTTTTGAAATGTCTTTGAGTGTAAATGACATAATTGTAATGTTTTTGCAAATGAAAAATCTGATTTGGCAATTCTTGAATACAAAAGTACGAATCTTCAACTTGTCTATACAAGTTTATTCAGAAAAAATTAGAACCTCAAAAACAAAACACTGATAATAAGAGATTTACAATATTTACTTCTGCCAGTCCCAAACTACAATCCGCCAATATTCATTGAGAATTTCATCAAAAAACTCATGGACAAACTCAAAGCCTACCCGAGCATGTGCCTTTTGAGAGCGGGTGTTTGTGCGAGCAATATCGGTTACGCAGAGTTGGTAGCGGTCTGATAGTTTTTCACGCAGGTGCAGATACATTTTATCAAAAAGCCCCTCGCCACGGTAGCCTTCGGCCACACAAACCTGCCCCATGACAAAATATTTGTAATCTTTCAGTTTTTTACCATCATAGACTACCTCGTCGAGTAGCTCAAACAGCGGTTTTAGCTCGGGGACATCATTGCCAAACTGTGAGAGCATCGCCAAACAATAGCTCACGACAGTCTCGCCGTCTTTGGCAATGACACTCGGCTCGGCATCGTTCATGGCTTTCAGAACCTCGTATTTATGCTCGACAGTAACAAAGCCTTGGCTTGCAATTACCTCTGGCGTTAGGTTTTTTTTGAGATTTTTTTGTTGAAGTGCCAATATCCCTTTTATTTCGGAGTCTTGGCTAACGGTTTTGATGGTGAGCATAATTACTTAATTTTTAATCGCAATATTTCCTCGCTAATCTGGCCAATAATCTCTGAGTTTGCAATTTCGCCATCATTACTAAAAACAATAAAAACTTTTCCTCCAAAATCACTTGAGAAATCATCAAAACTTGCTTTCATACGTTCTGACAGAGAATAACTCCCAAAATTTGCTTTTGCAGTTATGGGTTTTATTTGGATTCCGAATCCCTTTTCTCCAACATAACCTATGTAATCAATATCTCCGGCGTGGTCAAGTTCTGGTGGACTTTCTTCAAATCGAACCTCAGAGAATATTTTTGCTAAACCATCATTCACTACTGATTTTTCGCGAATAAATCCATCAAAAGTTCTGTTAATTGTTAGGTTATGGATATAACTTTTACAATCATCAAGCGTAAGGTGTCGAAATGCCTCTTGCCATTCAGGAATCACTACTTGGGTTATTTTTTCATACAAACGCTCGCCCAACTCTCTTAGATTATCTTCTGTTATTTTGACCGAATGCTTCCCATCCGTCATTGCATTTTCAAAATACCATTTCTCCCATTCTTCTATGGTTTTAGGTTGGCACTCTCTTATTAAAGCCATTACTGCCCCAACCTTGTTAGGCCTTGATAATTGGTAGGTTTGGCAAGTATAATTCAGTACTTTTTCTTTTTTTCCAAAATCAATAGAATATCTTTTTATTTCTTTTTTAGCCATGAGGTCAAAATTCTAAAATTTGCTGTCCTTTCAGTGTCTTTTGTGAATTTATATAACCAAAAGTGAGCTGGGGAGTATCTGAATAATTTACAACAATTTGTTCATTCAACTTGCTAATATCCTCAATAAAATTGAAAATTAGGCTTGTTTCTTGGCTTGTCATCACAGGAAAACTATAATGTTCGTTAAAATGCTTGAAGTCTGTATCGCTGTTAAGGATTTTCTTTTCAACAAACTGGATATGGGCATTTAATCTTTCTTTTATTAATTCATTTAATATATTTATATTTTTACTCTCTAAATTATCAAAAATTGTTTCGGAGAGATTTTCATCGACTTCATACCCAATACTATTCCTACCTAAAGCCATAGCTGCTAATGATGTTGTACCCGTCCCAAGAAAAGGGTCTAATACAATATCACCTTTTACGGAGTACATGTTTATCAGACGATACGGTATCTCGAAGGGATAAGCCCCGCTTCTCTCTCTTGAGTTTTTTGTGTCTAATTTTTGATTTGTACCCCGAATCTCCCATAAGTCTGAGAACCATTGGTTTCGTTCCTCCCAAAAAAACGCACTTTGCTGCCGCACCTTCTTTTCGATTTCGGTCTTAAACACCCTTTTACCGCCCTTTCTAAATATTAAAATATATTCATGTTCGAGGGTTACATAAGCACCAGACGGCAACATCCCCGAACCCATAAATTTATTTGGTGAATTAGTCGGTTTTCGCCAAATAATCGGAGGAAGACACGAAAAACCAGCTTCTACAAAATAATTAATGATGCGTGAGTGATTAGAGTATAATTGGAAATGGCCATTGATTGTTCGGGTAGCATCACCAATATTGATACAGACAAAGCTACCCTCCTTCAAAACCCTGACAAGTTCTTTCCAAACCTTATCCAACTCTTGGTTCATCAGCTCAAAAGCTATGTTCGTATTATTTTTGTTCAATGCTTCTTTTATCTCGACATTTTGACGACACATAATCTCGTCCCACATCTCAATCATCGGATACGGTGGCGAGGTTACAACTAAATCAACCGAATTATCTTCAATTTTATCCATTCGTTGAGATAACCCAAAATGTATTTTATGAATTGTTTGCATAAAACAAAAGTAAATCATTATCGTATGCTCTCAAAATATCTTATAAACTCATTAATAAACGTAAATGATAAAAGAGTATTTATTGAGTACAAATGCCCAAATCAGCGTATTTGAGCAGGAAAAATATTTTTGCACTGACATTTTTTTCTATTTTTGCGATTATCTAACCGCTAATCCACTGTTTATTCATTACCAATCTAATACTATATGATTGAAAAAGAACGCTTAAACCAGAGAACAGATAATAAAGGATGGAAAAAATGGGGACCGTATTTGTCAGAAAGACAGTGGGGAACTGTCCGTGAAGATTACAGCGTCTATGGTAATACGTGGGATTATGTGTCGCACGATTTAGCCCGGTCTCGTGCCTATCGCTGGGGCGAAGATGGTATTGCTGGTATTTCTGACAATAAGCAGCACATTTGCTTTGCTTTGGCATTCTGGAATCACAAAGATAAAATATTGAAAGAACGTCTTTATGGCTTGGCTGGCTCGGAAGGTAACCACGGCGAAGACGTAAAAGAGTTGTATTACTACCTCGATAGCACCCCGACCCACTCATACATGAAGATGCTCTATAAGTATCCTCAAAATGAGTTTCCTTACGCCAGAATCATCGAAGAAACCCGTCGTCGTGGCCGCAAAGACCCCGAATACGAGATTACGGATACTGGCATCTTCGACAAAAACGAATATTTTGATATTTTTATCGAATATGCCAAAGCCGACGAAAACGATATTCTGATAAAAATCACGGCTCACAACCGCAGCAATCACGAAGCTCCGCTGACGATGCTACCAACCATCTGGTTCCGAAACTCGTGGTCGTGGGGCTATGAGGCATTCAGCAAAAAACCGATTTTGACGGGTATTTCAAATTCACAAATTGAAGTTTATCACAAATTGGTTGGTAAATATAAAATGTATTTTGAGGGAGCCGATGAGCTGATTTTTACCGAAAACGAAACCAACAAAGAGCGAATCTTCGGCAAGGCCAGTGTGAGTCCTTTTGTGAAAGATGCTATCCATCGCTACATTATTTCAAAAGAAACGGCTGCGGTCAATCCTAACCATATAGGAACAAAAGCCTCGGGGGTTTACCAAAAAACCGTCAAAGGCGGAGAGTCTGCAACGATTCGTTTACGATTGAGCAATCAAACCCATCTACAAAGGCCTTTTGAGGATTTTGATGCGATTTTTGAGCAAAG
>JALOLV010000519.1 GCA_025455785.1 Spirosomataceae bacterium
CGTGCATCCGGGGCATAAAAATTTGGATGATTCGCAATGGCGACAAATGGAGATTCAGAAAGACTTGTACCGTTGGCTCAACGAAAGAGGTGTTTATATCAATGCCCCCGACTGGTATTTTTTGGATGGAACACACAAAATTGCGATTGGGTATCGAGAAGTCAATTTTTCGTTGTCGAGAGAGCAGCAACGAATCTTGAATCGGCAGAATATCCACGATGGGACAATCGAAAAAACTGGCTCGATGAGCTGGGGATTTGTACCGCTTACCAAGTATCAAGGTGGCGGCCCCGAAGCGATTTTGGAGCCACTTAGCGAACACCTAAAAGATTATGAGCAATTAATGATTCAATATTATGGGGCAGGAGTACAGGCCTGTTATCGAGGGCCACGCCTCTACGATACCGAGCAGACTCGACAAATAGTAGCTAAAACCGTGAGCTGGTACAAAAAATACCGTGAGATACTGAACTCAGACATGATACAGCTTCGCCGAGCCGATGGCCGAGATTGGGATGGATTGATGCACGTAAATCCCGAAACGAAGCAAAAAGGTTTGATTATGTTGTATAATCCAACCAAAGAACGCATGACTCGTACCATTAAAGTGCCGCTTTATTACACAGGGCTAACCAATACGGCAATTCTGAAAGAAAAAGGGGTTAAATCTAAAACGTATAGTGTAAACCGTAACTACGAAATCGAGTTGACCTTTACGATAGAACCCGAAGATTATACGTGGTTTTTGGTAGAGTAAAAAAATCCCCACCAAATATCAGTGGGGTTTTATTTGTTAACCTATGATGAAATAAAACTACTTTTCTCTTTTAAGGAAGGGCAAATGCAACGTATTTATTGCCTTTAGGAGTCCCTAATTTTGTCCCTCCACAAGCAACTACAACAAATTGCTTGCCATTAATTTCGTAAGTGGCTGGGGTTGCAAAAGCGGCGGCGGGTAGTTTGGTTTCCCACAACAATTTACCGTTATTTTTATCGAACACCCTAAACATTCCGTCTTTAGAGGCGGCTATAAACAACAATCCGCTTGCCGTAACGACTGGTCCTCCGTAGTTTTCGCTACCAGTATTTTTGATGCCTTTTTCTAAAAGTGCAGGCTCATGCCCAAACGGAATCTTCCAGAGGTATTCGCCCGTGTTTAAGTCTATCGCACTGAGTGTTCCCCACGGAGGTGTTATGGCTGGCAAACCTTTACTATCCAAAAACTTATTATAGCCCGTCATCTGAAATGGTAACTTGATTCGGTTGGAAGTCACCGTACGATTACTCGACGTACTGGCAACTTCTTTCTTTTCTTCGTCGAATAAGAATTGTACCAATGCTTGTTTTTCTTCTTTTGAGATAAAATTAAAGCCCGGCATCATTCCTTTACCGTTATTTATCATGGCATTTACGTATAATTTACTACGTTTTTGACCAATATCAACCAAAGACGGATACCCACTGGCGGTATTGCCTTTGCGGTCGGGGCCATGGCAAGCCACGCAATAATTCATATATGTTTTTTCGCCGAGAGGCAGTCCACTCAAAGCCGCATCGTTAGGGGTTTCTTTCATGGTTTGTATCCATGCCATTTCGTTGGCATTTACGTACAAAATCCCCTTGTGAGGGTCGGCGGCGGCACCTCCCCATTCGGCACCACCATCAAAACCGGGCAGAATTACGGTGCCTTCGGTGCTTGGTGGAGCATAGAGTTGTCGTCGATAAGTTTTGAGCTTTGCCAAAAGTTCTTCTCGATTTTCGGCATACGGACTAATATCTGTATCTTTCTGGCGAGCATAAGGAGCAGGTTTTGTCGGAATCGGTTGGGTTTTCCACGGAACTTCACCTCTGAGGGCGTTCTGCGGAACAGGCACTTCTTTAATCGGAAACAAAGGCTTTCCCGTTACCCTGTCAAATAAAAAAACGTAACCTTGTTTGCTAACTTGAGCAACTGCATCAATCTTTTTGCCGTTATGCTCAACCGTTATGAGATTGGGCGGTGCTGGTAAATCTCTGTCCCAAATATCGTGGTGAGTAGTCTGAAAATGCCAAATTCGCTTGCCAGTACGAGCGTCTAAAGCCAATAGACAATTGGCAAATAGATTTTGTCCCTTGCGATTTCCACCATAAAAATCATATCCTGCCGAGCCAGTCGGTACGTACAAAATGCCACGTTTTCTATCAACTGCCATACCAGCCCAGTTATTGGCCGCACCCGTGTAATTGTTTAGATAAGCATCTTTCGGGAATGTTTCGTAGCCAAACTCACCGGGGTAGGGGATTGTATGGAATGTCCAAGCCAATTCGCCCGTAATCACATTAAATGCTCGAATATCACCTGGGGCAGCATCGGCCCCTTCTGAAAGCCTGACTGGCATGACGATTAAATCCTCGAAGATGGTTCCGGGGGTATTTGATATGATGAATTTGTCTTTGGCGACTTCGGGAAGACCTTTGTGTAAGTCGATTTTTCCGCCATCACCAAAAGACTCGATGGGTTTACCAGTACGAGCATCAATCGCCCAAAGATTGGGCCCAATCGTATGCAAAATCCTTTTGTCGTTACCTTTTTGCCAGTAGGCTACTCCACGGCTGGTACTTGCCCAGTTTTTGAGTGGGTCTCCAAAACGCCAAATTTCTTTGCCAGTGGAGAGCAAAAGCCTGTACCGAAGACGTTACGCCATACAAAACACCATCTACAATTATTGGATTGACTTGCATCTGTCCCGAATCGGGCGTGGAGTAAGTCCAAGCGACTTGTAGTTTACTGACGTTTTCGGGATTTATCTGAGTAAGTGTAGAATAATGGTTGCGGTCGGGGCCTCCGAGATACTCTCGCCATTCGGTGATAGGGTCTTCGATACTACGATTTATCAGAGAAGAAACCGTAGCAACTGTAAATACAGCCGTTGCTAATAAGGCAATTTTTTTCATTGAAAGGTTAAATTCTTATAACGAATAGACGGTAATCAAATTTAGATATAAAAACTGTAAAAAGCTACTTTTATTAGGACTTTCGCTTTAGCTATTTTGTCCCATCGGGACACAATATCGGTAGATAAAATTTAAGTCCAATTGATTTCAAGTCCCGTTAGGGATGATATATCATCCCTAACGGGGCTTTTTTCGAGGAAA
>JALOLV010000168.1 GCA_025455785.1 Spirosomataceae bacterium
GAACCCGTTTGAAACTTACCATCGCCAAGGTTGAGCGAATTACCATTCTGCAATGCCAATAAATTTACTGTTTTTGGCCCTTTGAAAGCATCATAAACTTTACCATCGAATCTGATTTCGGTAATAGTTACAAAAGCCGCACTTACGCTACTATCATCAATTGGTGCATCGGTGATTCCGATTCTGACATCGCCTTTCGGAGCATTGGGGTCTTGCTGAGTTGCGGGCGTAACCGAGTCGTTGAGCTTGTCGCAGCTAATCCCTACCAAAAGCATACTCGTTGCCACAATCATTAAATTTAAATTTTTCATGGTCTATTGTTACATTTTGGTTTTGCTTAGAATCACAAAAAAATTGTTCCACGGCAATTTTGATACACAAATGCTCAAAGTGTGGATATAATTCTACAAAATAGTGGTGAAATAACTACACAATAGGGTTAGAGAATAGCTGGTACGTGATTTTTCGCAGGATTAGGCAATTACTAATCATCAATTTATCATGAAAAAAACTGCAATAATTACCACTATTCTGATTATTCTTTCGATTTTTTCGGCCAATGCCCAATACAATTTAGGCGTAGGGCTTCGACTCAACTACGGCTACGGAGTCAGTATAAAGTACAACATGAATCGCTCAAAATCTTTTGAAGGTATCGTTTATTCACGTTGGCGAGGTATCAATTTTACGGGTCTTTACGAGATTCACAAACCTGCTTTTCAAGCCCAAAACTGGCGTTGGTATTATGGCGTAGGCGGACACTTGGGTTATTGGCGAGATGGCGGTCGCTACGGAAATCCGTGGTTTGAAAATAACAATAGCAATACTGTAATCGGTGCCGATGGTATCTTGGGGCTTGAATATACCTTCAAAAAGATTCCGCTAAACATGAGCGTTGACTGGAAACCCGCTTTCAATATCGTAGGCTACACGGGGCTTTGGCTCGACGATGTTGCCATTACGGCTCGTTTGGCCATTAAGTAGCATTGCTCCGATAAACCGCTGTCAGGGTCGTTGACCGCTGACAGGGTTAAAATTTATTCAACTTTTAAACTTTACTGCCATGAAATCTTACTACTTAATCTTGATTACGATTTTTCTGACCTCCTGCGGTGTCGTGGATGTCGTGCCGCTAATCAATAAAAACTATGCTATTATTACTCCAGAGTCAGAAGAAAAAGTAGAGTATGACGAACAACGAAACATTTTTTACGGAGAAGACGAGTTACAAACTTATGACATATTTCTACCCAAAAACCAACCCGAAAAAGTACCAGTAATCATACTACTGCACGGAGGCGGCTGGAGCGAGGGCGACAAAGGGTTCATCAATCCGATTGTGGGTTATCTCAAACAAAAAAATGTAAAATGTGCTATCGTCAATGCCAATTATAGATTAACCTACAAATCTGGGATTACTTATAAACAACAAATAGAAGATATAGACTTAATCATCAAAAAGCTAAGAAATGAGGCTAAATCGCTCAATATTACCCCAAAATTCTTTTTGATGGGTATCAGTGCGGGTGGGCATTTGGCGATGTTGTATAGTTATTCGGCTGATATAAATAAAGTCGTTGAGGCCGTGGGCGGAATCGTCACGCCATCTGATTTGACATCCGAAAAAATCCGTCAAGGCCGAATGAATACTGACATTGAAAAATTAATTGGTAAGAAATTCGACGAAGCACCCGAAGAATACCGCAAGGCGAGTCCAGCTTTTCAAGTTAGGCGAAACTCTCCCCCAACAATCCTTTTTTATGGCGGAAGCGACAACCTCGTACCTGCCGAACAAGGCTCATTGATGAATGCCAGATTGAAAGAACTGAATATAAAACACGAATATTACCTCTATCCCGAACAATCACACAACTGGTCGTTGCTCAACGAAACCCTCGATAAAATGATAACTTTTGCTGATAAGTATTTGTAACCAAAATGGCACATTCCTCACAAGATGTGCCATTTATTTTATGGTTCGTCATCCTAAAAACACAAAAACCCAATCATCTTCTTTAATAAATTCGTAGTTTTGCATCTCCAAATACGGCGTTTTTGAGCCGTGAATCTCCGAATAAAATGCAAAAAAAATTTTTTGGGTTTTTGCTGTTGCTTGCTGTAAGTTCCTGCAAGATTACCCTTGTTCCGTCAAATAATACCAATCCGACCCGTGATGATAACATGGCTTTGGGGAATCCGAGCGGGGCAGGTGGCGACGAAGACAATTATTTGATGAATAAAACCCAGTTTATGCTTTCATACAACAACAGCCGAGGCACTGCCAATTGGGTGAGCTGGCACCTCAGCACGGCTTGGAAGGGTGCTACCGAGCGAACCAATAATTTCAGACCCGATGAATCGCTTCCCAGCGGCTGGTTCAGGGCCGTAACGAGCGACTACACCGATTCGGGTTTTGACCGTGGACACCTCTGCCCGTCGGATGACCGTGATGGGAGTTTTGAAGACAACAACGCTACTTTTTTGATGACAAATATCGTTCCGCAGTCGCCCAACAATAACCGTGGTCTTTGGGCCGACCTCGAAGCCTACTGCCGTAAAGTAGCCGAAGCAGGCAACGAACTCTACATCGTAGCGGGTGTTTACGGAACCGGCGGAAGCGGCAGCAATGGCGGACGAACCAAGACACTTGCCAAAGGAAAAATAACCGTACCCGAATCGCTTTGGAAAGTTGTGGTAATCTTGCCGATTGGTAGCAATGACATTAGCCGAATCAATGAAACTACTCGTGTAATAGCCGTTAATATTCCAAACAAACAAAGCGTAGATGGTACAAAATGGGGCGAATACCGCCTCAGTGTGGATGATTTAGAAGATTTGACAGGATATGATTTTTTATCGAATGTACCTAAAGATATTCAGCGAATACTCGAAAGACGCAAAGATGATGGCCCGACCATCAAAGTAAGTGGCATGAGGCAATAAAAATTTTGGATATTAATCACTCAATTCTTCATTCGCTCATTCAAGATTAGCTTATGACCCAAACCAATAACGTATTCATCATCACGCTTGGCATTATTACGCTTGGCTATCTTATCAAAAAGTTTGAATTTGTTACCGAAAAAGACGGTAAAGTAATCTCTAAATTCTTGATGCACACTACTTTTCCGGCGTTGATGATAGTTTCGACCGCTCGAATCAAATTTGAACCATCGTTAATACTCAGCCCGATATTGTGCATCGTTTTGGCGAGTATAATGACGCTCGTCGGGTGGTTTATTTTTAAGAATTACCCGACTCAACTTAGAGCCATTCTGACGATGGGTTGTGGTGGAATGAACGTCGGGCTGTTTGCTTTTCCGATTATCGAAGGTATCTGGGGGCGAGATGGGCTGGTTTATATCGCGATGTTCGATATTGGTAATACGGTCATTGTTTTTGGGTTGGTTTATACACTCGGAAGCTACTTCGCCACCAAAGGGCAGGGGCAAGTTAGCATTAAGGCGATTCTGAAAAAAATTGCCTCGTTGCCGCCACTTCACGGAATGGTCATTGGGCTTACAATCAACGCCTTAGATGTCGAACTATCGCCCATCGTATTCGATTTTTTAGATGTTCTTGCCAAAGCCAATAAACCATTAGTGCTACTGCTGATGGGTATCTACATGAGTTTTGAGTTAGAAAAAAACATCGTTTGGGCGATTAGCAAAGTACTGGCTATCAGGTATTTCTTTGGTCTTATCGCCGTGGCACTTATCTATTATCTTATACCCGATGCTTCGATGTATCGCAATGTCATACTCGTTTGTGTAGTGCTACCCGTGGGCATGACCCTTTTGCCTTTCTCGGATGAATTTAACTTCGATTCCCGAATCGCAGGGGCAATGGTCAATGTTTCGCTCCTGATTAGTTTTGTCTTGATGTGGGCTTTGGTGATAAGCTTAAAGCTGGTTTAAATCATATTTTAACGATTAAAATTGCACAATTCCAATATTGAATATTGAAATTCAAAATTTATTAAAAATATTAGTCTATTAATTTGGTAGATTTAATGGGATAATTATATCTTTGTACCATTCCAATTTGTTATGAGCAATTACCCAATCGGTTATGGCTGCGGCAACAGCCAGAAACTGGGATGGTTTTTATTTTAAAATATATATTCGATAGATTAAATATGAATCTTAAAATTATCTGTTGCTGATAAAACAAAAAACCAGTTTGGCGGCAACCAAACTGGCGGATGTTCAATCAAAAAAAATCACTTCGAAATGACAATCCAAACGGGTAGAATCTACACCGTACAGACCTTTTATTTTCAATTAAACAGTACAAATTAATGAAAAAAATTTTAAAACTCATTCTAAGTACATGGGCAATATTTCTACATCTAACACTAAATGCTCAAGATAAACCCATTATCAACGCTACCGTATCGGGTAAAGTAATTGATGCGACAACCAACGAAGCCTTGATTGGAGCAACGGTCTCAATCAAAGGTACAACAAACGGTGCTACAACCGATGCCAACGGAGAATTTGCCTTGATTACGGGTCAGAAACTCCCTTTTACCTTGATAATTTCTTCGGTAGGATACATCAAAAAAGAAATTGTAATCAATAGCAGTAAAGTTGAGATTCGACTCGACCAAGATGTAAACAGCCTCTCGGATGTGGTCGTAACTTCACGTCGTCGCCAAGAATCAGTGCAGGATATTCCGATTCCGATTTCGGTTGTACGTGGCGTAACCGTCGAAGACCAAGGGGCATTCAATGTCAATCGCCTAAAAGAATTGGTTCCTACCGTTCAGTTTTATGCCTCAAATGCACGTAATACTACCCTCAATATCAGAGGTTTAGGCTCAACCTATGGTTTGACAAACGACGGTATCGACCCCGGAGTAGGTTATTACGTAGATGGGGTTTACTATGCTCGCCCAGCCGCTACGGCACTCGATTTTATTGATATTGACCAAGTAGAAGTATTGCGTGGACCACAAGGAACGCTTTTTGGTAAAAATACCACCGCAGGTGCATTTAACGTAACTTCTCGGGCTCCGTCCTTCGACCCAACTGCAAGTTTTGAACTCAGCTACGGAAACTACGGATACGTACAAGCAAAAGCATCTGTTTCGGGGCCGTTGAGTAAAAAAATAGCCGCAAGGGTTTCGTTTGTAGGTACGCAACGAGACGGTTTGTTGGAGAATATTCGTACACAGACCAAAATAAATGACTTGAATAACATCGGAGTAAGAGGACAGTTTTTGTATAAACCTACCGATAAAATCAATATTACTTTGATTGCCGATGTCTCTGACCAAAACCCAGTGGGTTACGGATGGCCAGTTGCCAAAGTTGTAACAACTAAGCGTGCGGCGTATCGTCAGTTTAATGCAATTATTGCCGATTTGAACTATAAATTACCTTACAGCAGTGCTTTTGAAAGGATAATCGACCACGATACACCTTCGAGAGCTGGGAATCAGTTGGGTGGGGTTTCGCTGAATGCTGATTTTAAAATCGGCAACGGAACACTGACATCTACAACTGCTTGGCGATACTGGAAATGGGCCCCACTCAACGACCGTGATTACATCGGATTACCATCATTTACGATTTCGGCGGGTACTTCATCGCACGACCAATACTCACAAGAGTTTAGGTATTCGGGCAAAATCAACGATAAAATCAGCGGTGTGATTGGTGCATTTGGTTTGTGGCAAGATTTACGCACAGACCCTGTGCATACCGAAGAGGCTGGTTCGGCACAATGGCGTTTTGCCCAAAGCTCAACGAGTGCATTGTGGAAAACCCCGGGACTGTTCGATAATTTCGGTATCCGAACGACTTATGACATAAAATCGGCGAGTGTGGCATTATTTGCACAAGCCGATTGGGCAATCACCGAAAAACTACACGTATTGCCGGGTATCAGGTACAATAAAGATACCAAAAGAGTTAATTATGATAGGGTTAGGTACGGAGGTTTGCAAACTACCGATGCGGCTCTATTGGCCTTGAAGAATGGGGTTTATACCAATCAGACGTTTGATATTGATGCCGAAGAAGGTAACTGGTCGGGGCAATTGACTCTTCAATACAAGTTCAATAAAAATGTAAATGCGTTTGGGACTTACTCTTTGAGCTACAAACCAATTGGGGTCAATGTGGGTGGTTTACCAACGGCCAATGGTCGAATTTTGACCGAACTCGCTACTGTCAAGCCAGAGGCAGTTTCGCACCTTGAATTTGGCGTGAAAACAAAACCATCGGCAAGTTCGGTTCTGAATATCGTTTTTCATAATACCGATATTAAAGACTATCAGACACAAGTACAAACTCCTGAACCGGGTGTAAACCGAGGCTACTTGGCAAATGCCGAGCGAGTGAGAGTATTGGGTTTTGAGATAGACGGAAACATAAGGGTAAATAATCATATTTCATTTAATGGGGCTTTTGCCTATACTGATGGCAAATATGTGAAATTTACGAACGCACCAGTACCAATCGAAGAAGTAGGAGGTGCTACGGCATTTAAAGATATTTCGGGCGGAGTTCTGCCGGGTATTTCAAAATATGCAGGGTCGCTTGGTACCGAAATCACGGGCAAAGGTAGCTTACTCGGACTCAAAGGAAACTACTTCGGTGGGGCAGATGTCTATTATCGTTCTACGTTCTCGTCGAGTCCGTCGCCGTCAGCATTCTTAGACATCGAAGGTTATGCCTTAATAAACGCTCGTGTAGGTTTTAGAGCCTCAAACGGTATCTCGATTTTTGTTTGGAGTAGAAACTTAGGTAATAAAGACTACTACGAGCAGTTGTTGGTAGCTCCGGGTAGTGCGGGGCAAATCGGAGGTATTTTGGGCGACCCACGCACCTATGGCGTAACGCTAAGATATACTTATTAAAGAGCATTATCTGCGGTGATTGTGCAAAGTAGTCAGTGTAAATTCATAGATAATAAAGGAGAAGTGTTTCTGGCTGGATTTAGCATTAATCCAGCCAGATTTTCAAATTTAAAACCTAATCAAATATGAAATATTTATTCTTAATTTTGACTATGACGTTGAGTCATTCGATAGTTCTTGGACAAAGTGGTGATGAGGTTATCAAAGAAGAACAACTCTGGCTTGGATATTTTAACCAGACGAGGCTTTCGGATAAATGGGGG
>JALOLV010000169.1 GCA_025455785.1 Spirosomataceae bacterium
GGGTAATTCCCCAAAATATTACGAATCATCTAAAACTTGCTATATATTTGTGTTCTAAATATTTATCGTAAAACCTATGTATTCTATTCACAGAGAAGGCGGAGTATCCATAGCATTGTCAATTATTTTCTTTGGACTAATGTATTTTATTGCCACTTTCTTCAAAGATTCTATTCTTTATTATTTGTTTATTGGCACAGGGCTTTTCATTTTTTTGGTAATTCTGCAATTTTTCAGAGTGCCAGTCCGCCAAACAACGATTAATCCTAACCACATCATTGCACCAGCCGATGGTAAAGTGGTGGCAATTGAAGAAGTTGTAGAAACCGAATATTTCAAAGGTCCACGACGCCAAGTCTCTATTTTTATGTCACCGATAAACGTTCATATTAATTTTAATCCATTATCGGGGATTGTCTCATACTTCAAATATCATCCGGGTAAATACCTTTACGCTTGGGACCCAAAATCAAGTACTGATAACGAGCGTACGACGGTTGTGGTAAAGCATGACAACGGAACAGAGGTTTTATTTAGACAAATTGCGGGTGCATTAGCTCGCAGAATCTGTTGGTACGTAAATGAGGGCGATAAAGTTACTCAAGGAAAAGAGTTTGGCTTTATCAAATTTGGTTCAAGAGTAGATGTATTTTTACCGCTTGATGCAAAAGTATTAGTAAAAATTGGTGATAAACCAGTTGGAGGTGAAACTGTAATCGCCACATTAAATTAGAAAAAATTTTGAATTTTAAATATACAAAAAGTGGTCGGAAGGTATCTTCCGACCACTTTTTTGATTTTACTGAAAGTCAATTTAGATTAGAACTTCCACCTAACAAAAGCCTCCATCGCTTCGTATTCGGCCAAACCGAGTTTATTGTAAAGACCTGCTGTTGCCGAGTTTCTTTCTTCGGCACGTTGCCAGAATTCTCTCGAATCAGTACCTTGGAATACAACACCATCTTTTTGCGATTGGTGTTTGAAAATACCGAAACGTTTTTGAAGAACTTGGTCGGGCGACATCGGAACAGCCATTTCGATTTCGTGAATATCCCACTCTGCCCAAGCACCACGATACAACCAAACCCAACAGTCTTTCATAAAGTTTTTGTGTGCCAAGCGGCGAACAGCCTCCATGACGGCATCCAAACAAACTTTGTGCGTTCCGTGTGGGTCGGCTAAGTCTCCCGCTGCATAGATTTGATGTGGTTTGATTTTCTCAATCAATTCCATAGTTGTCAAAATATCTTCTTCGGCGAGAGGTTTTTTCTGTACTGTTCCTGTTTCATAGAACGGTAAATTCATAAAATGGGCATTTTCAACAGGAATTCCGACAAAACGACAAGTATTCTTTGCTTCCCCTTGACGAATCAAGCCTTTGACATAACGAACCTCCGGAATATCCACTTCGTTTACTTTTCCCTCTTTCAAAAACTTGCTTGCTTTCTCAAATATTTTTTCGGCTTCTGGGCTACTGATTCCGAATTGTTTATTGTAATCAACCACAAAATCAATGAATCGGAGTGCTTCATCGTCGGCAACAGCAATATTACCCGAAGTTTGATAGCCAATATGCACTTCGTGACCTTGGTCAACAAGTCGTTGGAAAGTTCCACCCATCGAGATAATATCATCATCTGGATGCGGGCTAAAGATAATACAACGTTTTTTGGCTGGTAATGCTCTCTCTGGGCGATTGGTGTCGTCGGCATTTGGTTTACCACCCGGCCAGCCCGTAATTGTATTTTGTAATTGATTAAAGACATCAATATTTATCTCATAGGCCTGTCCATGACGAGCCAAGAGGTCGCTTAGTCCATTATCGTTGTAATCTTTGTTTGTTAATTTCAGGATTGGTTTATCAAGCGTAAGTGCCAAGTTTGTAACGGCTTTTTTAACCATCTTGCTTGTCCACTCGACATCCTCAACCAACCAAGGTGTTTTCATGCGTTTTAGACCCGAAGCAGCGGCTTCATCAACCACAAACATTGCATTTGAATGAGTTTGTAGGTATGATGCTGGATTATGCTCAGTTACCGACCCTTCAACTGCATCGGCAATAACTGGTGCCTTACGCTCTCCCCAAGCAAGTAAGACTACTCTTTTGGCAGCCAGAATCTTGCTCACACCCATCGTAATGGCTTTTTTAGGAACTTTAGTGAGTTCTCCGCTAAAATCCATCGTTGCTGCCGCACGGGTCGAGTGGTCGAGCATCATCAAGCGGGTTTTAGAATTAATCAACGAACCCGGCTCATTGAATCCAATGTGTCCGTTTCCACCAATTCCGAGCAATTGAAAGTCTAATCCGCCTAAATTATCAATTTTACGCTCATATTCGACACAATATTCAGCAATTCGGTTAGGTGGTAATGTACCATCCGGAATAAAATAGTTTTCTTTCGGAATATCAACATGATTGAACAACTGCTCTCTCATAAATCGCCAATAACTTTGAATCGCATCGGGTTCCATTGGGTAGTATTCATCTAAGTTGAAACTGATGACGTTTTTGAAGCTCAATCCTTCTTCACGATGTAATCTGATAAGCTCGGCATAAACCGTTTTTGGCGAAGAGCCAGTTGCCAATCCTAAGACACAATTTTTTCCTTCTTTCTGTTTTTGTTTAATCAAGTCGGCAATTTCGTGTGCAACAGCTCTTGATGCCTCCTTAGGGTCTTTATAGATTTTGGTTGGGATTTTTTCGTAGGCGATTGGGTCGCTAATAATTGGTTGTTCCATAAAGTTTATCGTAGTTTTATTGAAGGGAGTTCAAAAGTAGGAATTAAGTTGCAAATTTAGATAATCTACTTTCCAAAAATCATCATTATTTAATTTTTCTTGCCATTCAACCCTTAAAACTTCGGCTTCGTGTAATTAATTGTACCAATCGTCTATCAATCTACGTTTGCAAAATAGGTGGGTTTATTTTGGTACATCGAACATACTATATCTTGTTTTTGTTTAATATATAATTATCAATATCAATCACTTTACACAAATAATCTCAAAAAAGTACTATTTATGAAAAAGATTTACTACCTGCTCTGTGGGTTTATTATCACACTAAAAATCAATGCACAAGACAAACTAACACTAAGCGGCTATGTAAAAGATGCCTCAAATGGTGAAGGATTGATAGGCGTTTCGATTTATGTCCAAGAGGCAAAGGTAGGCACACAAACAAACGTTTATGGATTTTACTCAATCACGCTCGACAAGGGTAGTTACACAATTAGTACGAGTTACATAGGTTATGCCAAGCAAACTATCAAAATCGAACTATCTTCTACAAACATAACCCGAAATTTTGAACTAAATGAAGACTCACAAATCTTGCAGGAGGTCGTTGTGAGTACAAAAAAAGAAGATGATAATGTAAAAAGTCTTGAAATGTCGGTAAATAAAGTTGATATCAAGACGATTCAGAAAATGCCAGCCTTACTCGGCGAAGTAGATATCATTAAAAGTATTCAGTTTCTGCCCGGCGTAACTACCGTTGGCGAAGGTGCTTCGGGTTTCAATGTTCGTGGTGGAAACATTGACCAAAATTTAGTATTACTCGACGAAGCTCCGGTTTACAATTCTTCTCACTTATTTGGTTTTTTCTCGGTTTTTAATCCCGATGCTGTCAAAGACGTAAAACTTTACAAAGGTGGGATTCCCGCTCAATATGGGGGTCGTGTATCTTCGATTTTGGATGTTAGGATGAAAGAGGGAAATTCTAAGAAATTAGAAGTAAACGGTGGAATAGGGACGATTTTTTCGAGGATTTCGGTTGAAGCCCCAATCGTTAAAGACAAGGGTTCATTTATTGTGGCTCTTCGTCGTTCATACATTGATATTCTTGCCAAACCTTTTCTTAACAACGAATTAAGAGATTCTAAATTCTATTATTACGATTTTACGGCAAAAGCAAATTATCGTATCAATGAAAAAAATAATATTTATCTTTCGGGATATTTCGGGAGGGATGTTTTCGGAGCTGATTTTGGATTTAATTGGGGAAATGCAACAACGACTTTCCGCTGGAATCACGTTTTCAACAATAAGCTATTCTTAAACACGACTGTCTTTTACAGCAACTATGACTATGCCCTCGGTACTCAACGCCGTGACCCAAATGCTCGTGATTCTTTTAATTGGCAGTCAGAAATTATCAATTACAGCGTAAAACCCGATTTCTCTTATTATCTAAACCCAAAAAACACGATTACTTTTGGCGGACAAGCCACTTACTATGAGTTCAAACCGGGCTTGGCTACTGCTAAATCGGCTGGCGAGGTTCGTACTTTTGGGGCTCCTTCAAAATTTGCCGCAGAGTTTGCCGGATACATTGCCAATGAGCAGAAAATTAGTAATAAACTATCTCTTCAATACGGAATTAGATATTCTTATTACCAATACCTCGGCAAAGCCGATGCCTACAACCTCGAAGCACCAAATGGTACTGCCGACCGTCGAAAAGTTTTGAGTATTACTCCTTTTGGTCAGAACAAGGTCATTCAAGATTACGGAAACCTCGAACCTCGATTTGCCCTAAATTTGGGTTTAGGCTCCAATAATTCACTGAAATTTAGTTATAACCGTACTGCACAATATATTCACTTACTATCGAACACAACGGCTTCATCGCCACTTGATGTCTGGACTCCGAGTAGTAACAACATCAAACCCCAAATCGCCGACCAAGTTGCTCTGGGCTATTTTTACAATTTCAAAGACAATAACTACGAATCATCAGTTGAAGTATATTATAAGGATATGCAGAATCAAATTGATTATGTTCGTGGAGCCGATTTATTGTTGAATCCTGCCGTTGAAGCCGACTTGCTTTTCGGTAAGGGTCGTGCTTATGGTTCGGAGTTTTATATAAAGAAAAATAAAGGTAAATTAAACGGCTGGATTAGTTATACTCTGGCTCGTACCGAAAGAAAAATTGATGGACTGAATCGGGGAGAATGGTTTGCAGCTCGAATCGACAAAACACACAATCTGGCAGTTGTCGGTATCTATGATTTGAATAAAAAATGGTCGTTTTCATCAAACTTTACATTCTTTACGGGTACTCCGGCGAGTTTCCCGACCAATAAATACATCATTCAAGGTATTGCCATTCCGCATGATTATTACGATGAACGTAATACGTACCGAATCTCAAATTATCATCGATTAGACATCGCTGCGACTTTGAAACCTACCAAGAAAATATTTAAGAAAGGACAAGGCGAGTGGGTTTTCTCTGTTTATAATGTTTACAACCGACGTAATGCCTTCTCAGAGTACGTCCGCCAAAATCCTGACGACCCTTCAAAAACCGAAGCTATTCGTTATGCTGTTTTTGGTTCGGTCATTCCAGCAGTTACTTATAATTTTAAATTTTAAAACACATAGATTTCATAGATAGTATAGAGTTTTAGGCAACTATTCTTTCTACATAAACTATTGATTACTAAGTGTTTATAATAATTCTTAAAAAAATGAAAAATAAATATTCGATACTTTTAATACTTTTTATAAGTGGTTTTTTATTTAGCTGCGAAGATGTGATTCAAAAAGAAATTCGAGCAGGTGTTTCACAGTTAGTCGTTGATGCTTTCATCAATAACCTCGAAGAAGAACAAAAAATTACACTGACACTTTCTCAGCCTTATTTCGATAATTCAAAACCTACTCCGGCACTGGGTGCAAATGTGATTGTATTTGATGAAGACAGTGTTGCACATCAATTCGTCGATTTACAAAAAAATGGTGTTTATGTTTGGAAGCCCAACGCTCGCCAGAAAGCACTCAATAAAATAGGAAAGAGGTATGTACTTTATATTAATTATGATGGACAAGAATATGTTTCTTTATCTGAACTGAAAAGAGTACCTAAAATTGATTCTCTCAATTATTTTGGTGATACACTCGCAATCCGTCCACAAAATGGCTCTCAATTTGGTTTTACTGCTGAGTTCTTTGCAAGAGATTTTCAGGGAGAAGGTGATTGTTATCAAATCAGAGCCGCTCGAAACGGAAAATACCAAAAAGCCAACAATATAAATTTAGCTTTTGATGGAGCTTTTAGTCCGGGTTCAAAATCTGATGGAATCATTTTCATATTACCGATTCGCCGCTCTATCAATCCAGATACTTTAGCACTTTTGCAAGAAAAAGATACTTTACAAGTCGATTTATATTCGATTACACAAGAGACCTACTTTTTTATGAATTTAGTACGTCAAGAATCTTCAAATCAGGGTTTGTTTGCTGTTCCGTCAGTAAATATTCCGAGCAATGTGGTCAACCGAGATGAAAAATCTACCAAGAAACCTTTAGGATTTTTCAGTATTTCGGCAGTTTCGAGAATTAAAACCGTAATTGAAAAATCGAAGGCAGTCAAAAAACCGAATGTCTAATTCAGAATAGTTGCTTCCAAGTACCTTTTATGTAATTGTATTTCAAGGTACTTGGAAGTGCTTTCCAGAAATACTTATTCACTTCAACTGCAAAAGACGGCTGCATATAGCAATTAATCACACAACCCTCACATTCTGGTAGTATTCCTTCAAGAGCTACGATTTTCTGAACTTCCTCCGAATTATACAATTCAAATAAATTATCCTCAATCTGAAACTCTTTTTTGCCCAAATGATAACAGGGCAGAATCAATTTATTTTCTGGAGATATAACAATTGTTGTCGATGCGGCTTTGCAAACTGGGTTATCCACATGGTTTCCACCATTTTTTCTTAATTCTATAAATCCATTATTCAGATAAACATTTTTTTGTTTGCCCCACCAAAGTAGCTGGTTTAAAGATGAATCCGACAAGTTATTCCCCGTTTCAACATTGTTGTATTCAAAAACAGGATTCAGAATCAAAACCAAATTATTGGGTTTTGTAATATTATTCCACACCTGTTCTATTTTATCAACATTATGTTCAAAAACTGTGAATAATACATCTGGCCTTTCACCTAAACTCTTCGCTATCTGTATTGATTCTAAAACTTTATCGAAGCATTTTACTCCTCTCGATTGATTGTGTTCATCTTCATTGGGCGAATCCAAAGAAAAATGTAACATATCAATTTTACCTTTAAGTTTTTCGGCATATTT
>JALOLV010000520.1 GCA_025455785.1 Spirosomataceae bacterium
CGAGATTAGATAATCCGATTGCGATGTCCATAACCGAAGGTTTGAGGTAAATGTAGTTAAAAATAGAACGCAGATTTTTATGATACTCTATGATAAAAACTTAATAAATCATAAAAATCCGTAGAATCAGCGTTCTATTGTTATTTATGCGTTTTTATAGTTTTTAAGAATCAATTCGATTAACAAAATTACAATGGAATTATTAAATCCTGTGATGCTTTGGGGCGTTTTCGCGATTTCGATACCGATTTTGCTCCATTTTTGGCATCAAAAAAAAGGAAAAGTAATAGAATGGGCAGCGATGCAATGGCTAATCGAGAAAGACCTTCAACAATCGAAGGGAATCCGATTAGACAATATTTTATTGCTGATTTTGCGTTGTCTTTTGGTTTTGTTGTTGGCGTTGATTTTAAGTGAGCCAATACTTAATTGTTTGAATAGTAGTGATTTATCAAAAAAAATACACTTGGTGCAAGCCAATGCGTTGGTCAGTGACAACTTTAGGTTTGAACTCGAAGAAGCACAGAAAAAAGGCGAAAAAATACATTGGATTAATCAGAATTCTGAATCAGTCAAAGATATTAAACAATTGCCTCAGCGTAAAGAATTTGACGCTTTTATCTTGCAAAATTGTATCAATCAAGTAAGGCAAAAGGTTGATAATGAGCAGTTTGAATTGTATCTTGTTAATTCCACAAAACTCGGTCAATTAGCTAATATTTTCATTCCGAATAACTTTAAGATTCATTCTGTCATAGATTCCACGACTCAATCAAAACCATTTGTGAAGTTTTCGGATAATAAATTTTTGGTGGTGAATCCAGAAAATCAATTAGTTATAAGCGAAATAATTGACCCTAAAAAATACCCAAATATTGCACATACTGGCGAATTAAAATTCTTGTTTTTGAGTAATGACGAATCCGCAAGAAAATCATTTACGGCAGCCCTCAAAGCCATTGGCGAAGTATATGAGATTCTGTACTCGGTTGATTTTCAACATTTGACTTGAATCCAGCCAATCAACCTTTGTCCGACCAGCAATTAACCTCAATATTCAAGACCGAAAAACAACTAAAAAATCATGCCCAAACATGGCTAAACGATGGCCTTTTTGCTGTTTTTTTGTTGATTTTAGCCGCTGAAAGGTGGCTTTCTATTAAGAGAAATGCGTAAATCGTAGTTATTAAAAGTAGTTCTTAACTAAGAAATAATACCCATGTTTTTGAAGTATCATAATATATGGCAATAATAATAGCAATAATCGCATTTATACTGTTATTAATTCTTGTGGGAGTTGGTCTACAGAAAATAAATAGAAAGGCTACCCCCATAGAGGTAATTTTTGGTACAGCTTATGTTTTTTCGTTGGGGTTATTTACTATTGGAATAATGACACATAGCAATCCATATTATGTGGCAATTGACCCTATAGATATGGGGTGTTACAGTCCATTTTCTGACAGACATTCTTTAACTTTAATATTTTATTTTTTGGCTTTCAATCTTTCGATTGCCCTTATTTGGATTAAAAAAACTACCCTACCACCTTTAGTTTTAGCATTTTGTTTAGTTTTTATTTTAATTGGAGTAATTCTTAGTGTAGTTACTTTATTTCAAATATCTACTCATAATATCAAATATATGGGATATGCTAATAACCACCTTGATGAACAAATAATGTTTTCTTGCACGCCCACACTCAGTATTTTTATAGGTATTTATTTAATAGTTGAGGTAATAACTCAAGAAAGTGATGAGATAACTAACAGAAAATACTCAAATAAATTTTTGAATTTGATTAGTATTTTTTTGGTAACAAGAAATAGAAAGTCGATTTGGCTAATTATTTTATTGTTTCCAGTATTTTTAATTAGTACACTAATTTTAATTTTGTTTGGCCAAGAACCAGATTCAATTGTAAAAATATTCACCGACACAGCAACTTGGAAATTATCTCAACAAACACATCCTCCAATATTAGACCACAAAGGGCATTACTTATGCACAGTTGCTGCAATAGGAGACCCAAAAATCGTAAAACCAATTCGATTTGGACAGAGAAATGGTAAACAGATTATTGTGAATAGACAATTACTTATTGCCAACGCTTTTGAAGAAATGGTACAAGATTTCTCTCCAAAACTTCATTTTATTATTAGACAATTTTATGATAAATACGGATATAACTTATCAAAGCAAATAAATACTACACCATTATCAAATATTACATACTTTCTAATGAAACCACTTGAATGGTTTTTTTTAGTTTGTCTATATTTATTTTGTATCAAGCCAGAGCAAAAAATAAATAGGCAGTATAAATAACCATTTTGAACCATGAATCAACTCAAAAAAATCATATCAAACGTAAGTTGGCAACTTTTCACTTCCGATTTTTTGAAGTGTTTGCTTGCGATGTTGTCGGTTGGCATTTTGGTTTTTGGATTCACCCATTCGGTGTTTTGGTCACTGTTTTTGGGTTGTTTAACTTTTATTTTTATTGCGTATCAAACCCAGCTTTTCAGAAACCGCCAGCCGCAAGCCATTGAGGTAATTCATCAAAAATTAAACGCCGAACAACTCCAAATTGAGCGGTTATTGTCACAAACGCAATCGCTCCAAGTACCGACTTTGTGGAACAAAAACCTTCATTTTTATGGATTAGCACTACTTTTATCGCTTTGTGCGTATGCTTTGTTACCCTTTGTGAAATTTGGCAAAGATTCTAATATTACCACGGCAAATAACCCCAACGCAGAGATTCTAAAGCAAAATTTGATTCCTAAATTTCAATCGGCAATCCTGACGGTTACTCCGCCTGCATACACCAATTTACCCCAAAAATCGGGGAGTGAGTTG
>JALOLV010000170.1 GCA_025455785.1 Spirosomataceae bacterium
AAAAACAATATGCCTCCGGTGGCTGTTCATTGGATTGCCCTGCACCCTACCGAAGACGCCTTGGTAATGGCTACCCACGGGCGTGGAGTAATTATCATCGATGATGTTTCGCCTTTGCGTCAGCTTACTAAAGAAATCATTGCGAAAGAATTGCATTTCTTCAATACTAAACCTACCAAAATGGCCGAATCGGGTGCTTTTGGTGGATACGCTCGCATGGGAGAATTCGTTGGCGAAAATCCAACTTCTACAGCTCAAATTGTTTATTATTTGAAGAGCAGACATACTTTTGGCAAAATGTCTTTGGAGATATTCGACCAAAACGATAAGAAAATCGCCGACTTAGCACCGGGCAAATCAAAGGGTATCAATTATGTAGATTGGAATTACAGCCTAAAACCACCAAAAGTTGCCAAAGGCAAAACATTGGTTTTTGGAGGTTTCCAAGGCCCAACGGTGCTACCCGGTACTTATAAAGTAAAAATAACGAAAGGAAGCAAAACCTACGAAAGCAATATCAATCTGATTGCCAATCCGAAGTCGATTCATACCGCCGAAGACCGCAAAGTTCAGTTTGAAACTGCCATGAAACTCTTCAATATGAGTGAGGAATTGGGTTATCTGGTTGACCAAATCGACAATTACAAGGTAAAAATAGACTCTATTGCTCCAACATTGACTTCGGCAAAACTGAAAAAGCAGTTTCCGGTAGCCGAGGTTGCCAGCAAGATGCAAGCTCTAAAAGAAACCTTGGTGGTATTGAAAGGCGATAACTATGTAGGAGCAGCCGAACCCCAACTGAGAGAAAAGATTTCAGGGCTTTATGGCGAAGTTTTGAGCTACACCGGTCGCCCAACCAACGCTCAGTTGGCAAGTATGAAGGTTTTGGAAGAAAAACTTACAGCCGCCAAAACCCAGATGGATGGTTTTAAAGCAAGTTTGGATAAATTGGCCCCAGCAATGGCAAAAGCCAAAATGCCTGAACTCAAAGTAAGAAGTTTTGAAGAATACAAAGCGGCCGAAAATTAAGATTTGGATAAAGCTTTGAAATAATACACCCCGACTGTGCAAACGGTTGGGGTGTTTTTTTCTCTTAGATTCTTGACAAAGATTAACCATAATCTACTTTAAATCAAATACTTTACAATCAATTTAAAATTTATTGCAACAATATTGCATTTTTATTTGCAACATAATTGCAAATTTGCATATATTTGTGTCATAGGTAGGTTTTACAAACCAAATAGATGTTAGAAAACAAAAAGTCGTGAGTTGATAACCCACGACTTTTTCATTTTATGTAACAAGAACAATTTAATTGATAATATTTTCTGACACAGAGTGCCACAGAATTAGGCACAGAGTATCAAAAAATTCGTTATTCATACCTTCGGCAACAAAATAATTATTGAACTGTTACGTTGAAATCTACATTAATATCATCGCTGCCGGGTGTTACAGTACCATTTTTGATTGGAGTACCATTGGCTGGTGGTTGGTGACGAAGCTGAACTTTTAATTTACCAGTACCTGCGGTTGTGGTTCTAACAGTACCTGCCAGACCAATCGGGAAGTTTCTCGAATCTTTATCAGTATAAGTGTAAGTCAGTAAATTTGCTGGAGAAGGAGTATAAACCATGAGGTGTTCGTCGGCTTCTTCCTTAACCTCTTTAGTGATGTCATCGGCTGGAGTAACCGATTCGTTCAGAATCTCAACCGCCAAAGTGTAAGTCGTATTCGGTTTTAGAGCAATGTTGTCGATTGTCGGAGCCGCACCACCGTCTCCGTCAATGTCTCTAAAAGAAAAAGTTTGGGTTGTGCCACCCGTTGTAAACTTCAATCTCAAAGTAGTAATCAATTCGTTTTCTTCTCCTTCTACTTCATCTTTTTTACAAGAAAGAATAGAAAACATCAACAATCCAATCAGAAATAATTTGGTTTTCATATTTGTAACATTGTTTAATGTGCAATTAAGTTGCAAATATAAAACGATTTACCATTAATATGCAATAGTGTTGCGTTTTTATAGATAAAATCTAATCCAAACTACCACTTTTCAAATCGGTCGATTCTTTGGATTCGTCTAAATCTCCTAACTGTTAATCTTCTCACCCTATGTACTCAACAAATTGATAACTATCTTCATCGAAGAATCGTTATATTTGAGTATTATCTATCAAAACCTTAATCTGATGAAACAAGAAATTATTAATCTCTACGATGAATACACCCACAAGCCGTTGTCAAGAAACGAATTTCTGAAACGCTTGAGCGTACTTACAGGTGGTATGACCGCCGCAATGGCGATTTTGCCATCGCTCGAAGGCAATTATGCGATTGCCCAGACCCAAGCCGACGATTTGTTTACCGAATACATTACATACAAAGGCGTAAATGGTGATATGAAAGCCTACGTAGCACGCCCAAAAGAGCAAAAGGCTTACGCAACTGTTATTGTGATTCACGAAAACCGTGGACTCAACGCACATATCGAAGACGTAGCACGTAGAGCAGCCAAGGCCGGCTTTCTGGCCATTGCACCAAATGCCCTCTCGGTTGTTAGCCCAGCACCCGCCAACGAAGACGAAGCCCGGGCGGCATTTAGCCAGCTAAAACCCGAAGAAAGTTTGGGCAATTTTGTAAAAGGGGTAGAATACGCCGCTACTCGTAAGGATTCAAACGGCAAAATCGGCTGTGTAGGTTTTTGTTGGGGTGGAGCCATGGCCAATAATTTAGCGGTGAATGTCCCAAATCTCAAAGCTGCGGTGGCGTTTTATGGTCGTCAGCCGGTTGCAACAGATGTACCTAAAATCAAGGCGGCAGTGCAGCTTCACTACGCCAGCCTCGACGAACGTGTAAACGAAGGAGCAAAAGCCTACGAAGAAGCCCTCAAAAGCAACGGAAAAGCCTACGAGTTTTATATGTACGAAGGCGTAAACCACGCTTTCCATAACGATACCTCGGCGGCACGCTACAACGAGGCCGCAGCAAAATTGGCTTGGGGCAGAACAATTGAGTTTTTTAAGAAGTATTTGGTATAGGTTTTAATCATTTTTCTTTTGCGGCAATACAACTGTTTTTGGGTGTATTGCCGCAACTGTTTTAAAAAATAGTTGCGTATGGCATTAATGGTATAGAGACGCTAAACATTCGGCACATTCCTAAAACTTCGAGATAATTTTGTAAATTTGTCATCTGACAATAGATAAGATATGAGTAAGAAAAAACGAGTTGCGGAAGCCATAAAAAACGTAGTTTCGACTATGATGGACAGGGTTATGAATAATGTACTCATAAAAGACCCATTCATAAAAGAGGCCCACCATTCAGCAAAACCACTTTATGCGGCATTAGTACCTGATGAAATCTTTAAAGGCTCCCATTTTGAAAGAAGATTTGTAACACCTTTTGGTGGAGTTTGGGAAAAATTAGCACAAGTTGTAGCCATTGAAGCACACGGAAATTGTACATTAGGACATAACGTAAATGGCACTATTGGAAGTGAAAGTTTAAGGCGAATTCAAGAGGTTTTAAACAGACTTGAACATAATCCAAAAGGCGAACTGAAAGTAAAACCAAATTGGAAAGAAGAACTTGATTATATACTTAAAGGTGGTGGAAAACCAATTCCTGTAAGTGTTACCTGCGACATTTTTATTCACGACGAAGAAACCAATACAAAATATGCTTTTGAAATAAAAGCACCATTACCTAACAGCGACCAAACGAAAGTAAGCAAAGAAAAAATGCTGAAACTTTTGGCAATGAATCCAAAGCAAGTTGATTACGCTTATTATGCACTTGCATACAATCCATATGGAAAAAAGAAAGATTACAAGTGGACTTTTCCAATGCGTTGGTTCAATATGCACGAAGACGAGTCTGTTTTAATCGGCAATGAATTTTGGGACTTAATTGGTGGCGAAGGAACTTACAAAACTTTCATTTCCGAAGTAAACAAACTCGGAAAAGAATATAGAGAACGCATTTATAAAGAGTTTTTGGAAATCGAACCACCACAAAACTTTAATGATTCACCACTCAAATAGGTAAATATGAAAAAAGCAAAATTTACATTTATTGACCTATTTTCAGGTATCGGTGGTTTCAGAATGGCACTTGAAAACAACGGTGGCGAATGTTTGCATTTTAGCGAAATAAGTACAGACGCTGTAACTGCTTATTGTGCTAACTCAAAAGAACCAATTGAGAAGAATTTAGGCGACATTACAAAAATTAAAGAATTACCACAACATAATATTTTGACAGCAGGTGTTCCTTGTCAAAGTTGGTCTATTGCAGGAAAAAATTTAGGCTTTGACGATGACAGAGGGCAACTTTGGAACGATACTATATTTTTATTAAACCAATCAAGACCCGACGCTTTTATTTTTGAAAACGTAAAAGGTTTGGTTGACCCAAGAAACCAAAAAGCATTAAACTACATTTTAGACAGAATAAAGGAAGCAGGATATTTTGCGAATTACTATGTATTAAACTCTTTTGACTATGGAGTTCCTCAAAACAGAATAAGAATTTATATTATTGGATTTAAAAACAAAGAATTTGCCGACAAATTCAAAATTCCAAAACCTGTTGATAAAAAAATAAAATTGGCAGACATTTTATCTGACTTTAATGAAAAGATTATTGAAACAGAGAATGAAAGGCAAAGAGATTTATTTGGAAATATAATTGCTCAAAAAAGTATGAGTTTATCAGCTAGCAATGGTTTGAACGATTATTTTCTTTTTAACGATTTACGAAATGGACATTCTACAATTCATTCGTGGGACATTATAGAAACAACAGAAAGACAAAAGAAAATTTGCTATTTATTACTCAAAAACAGACGAAAAAGTACTTATGGTAATTTAGATGGCAACCCTTTATCATTAAAGCACTTTCAAAGTTTAGACAAAACTATAACTGAAAGAGAACTTGAAGAATTAGTAGAACTAAAAATTTTAAAGAAAGAATATTATTCATTTAGCATAGACAAATCAAAAATAAAACAACTAACAGAAGAAGAAAATCTTTTATTAAATCTTTGTGAAAACAATATTTTGATATTGGATAAATTGAAAATGAACAGAGAACTAAAAGTTAAAAAGGTTTCTATCTCAAAAACAATTATACCATTAATTGAGCAAGGCATTTTGATAAGCAATGAAGAAAGATATGATTTTAAAAACACCAAAATTAGTACAGGACTTTATGGAGTAAACAGAATATTCTTGCCAACTTCAAATATTTTCCCAACACTTGTAGCAAGTGACACCAACGACTTTGTAACAACAAAAATTATATACGCAAAGAACCAAGAAGACCACAAAAAACAATTCGTTGAAAAAGTATATAAAAAAGAAAACTATCGAAGAATTACAAAAGAAGAAGCTTGTATGATTCAAGGGTTCCCTAAAGATTATATTTTGCCAGAAAACAGAGCAAGGTGGATGAAATTAATTGGTAACAGCGTTTCTGTACCAGTGATTGAAATGTTGGGTAAAGCTATTTTGGAAACAGGAATTTTTGACAACAAAGCAGAAATTAAATTCGACAGACCTAAAGTTCACAATATGCCCACATTTGAAGCCAACCCACGATTGATAAAAATGACAGACTTAAAAAACCACACCAGGTAACAAGGTTTTGTCAAAATTAGGGGCAGAAGTGCTAAATTAAATGTACTCCGCCCCCCTTCACAAAACCCCAAGCTTCATAAGCGTCAACCTCCTGACATCTGTTTTTCACCCCAAGTTCGCATTAGACTAATAAACGGAATTAACTCTTTTCCTGTATCGGTAAGTGAGTATTCAACCTTCGGCGGAACTTCCAAATAAACTTTTCTAACAATTAGCCCATCGGCTTCCAATTCTTTTAGCGTTTGGGTTAGCATCTTGGGTGTTATGCCCACCACTGCTCTTTTTAATTCTCCGTATCTCAAAAAACTATCTCTCAATATCCATAAAATTCGTCCTTTATACTTTCCGCCTATTCGCTGGAAGGCATAATCAACTGCACAATGTGCCTTTTTAATATTATTCTTCATTTATTTAAAAAATTAAAACATTGATAATCAGCATTAGTATCTTTTTGGTATGTAAGATACAAAATTGTATGTACTTGCTGTAAAGATAATAAGGAGTTTTATTTGTATAAAATTTTAAATACAATAAATCAAAAGAAACAATGAATGTATTAACCAAGAGAGTACTGCATTTCCCAGTTACCAAAATTATCATCGGAATTGTCGTCCCTTTTTCTCTATTTGTCTTAATTCAAAACTTTGTTTTGAAACCATTTTTTTATAGCATCACCCAAGATAAAAACATTGCCAACCCAATTATTCATTGTATTTCTTTTATAGTTTTATTGGCTGCCTATTACTATTTATTCCGTCTTTATGATAAAAGAGAAATAACAGAGCTATCCTTGAAATATTTACCAAAAGAAATGTTTGGAGGGTTCTTCTTTGGTTTTTTTACTCTTTCATTAGTTATTTTCATTTTATACTTATTAGGGCATTACCAAGCCATAAGTATTTCAACGGCTAACTACCCCTTCAAATTTTTCACGGTATTAATATTTGCGGCCATAGTTGAAGACCTATTTCATAGAGGGTTGATAGTTCGGGTCTGCGAAGAGTGGTTAGGCACTCATCTAACCCTTGTCATTGCAATGTTAGTAGAGCTTCAACACATTTATAACCCCAATGCCAACTTGTTTAGTCTATTTTTAGATTTAGTTTGGGGCTTTACAATGGCAATGATGTTTATCTATACTAAAAGAATATGGCTGCCTTTTTTCTTTCATTTAGGATGGAATTTTTCTCAGCCTTTTTATGGCTCAAATCTCACCGGACTAAGTGATATGGGCAGTATCATTCAATCAACATTCAATGGTCCTGAACTATTGACAGGGGGTGTTTTTGGAATTGAAAATTCAATTTTTACGGCAATATTTCTATTAATGATTGGTATTGTTCTTTATTACCTTACAAAAAAAGAAGGTAAAATTATAAAAGGTAAACTTTTTAAAGGATGAATTGGAATACACT
>JALOLV010000171.1 GCA_025455785.1 Spirosomataceae bacterium
TGGTGGATTTTTGCTACCGCAGCTATCGGAGCATTAGCAATTGCGATGCTTACAGTCAGTTATCAGGCTATCAAAGCCGCTTTGATGAATCCTGTGAAATCATTAAAAGCAGAGTGATAAAGTTATACAGATTTTAAACCAATAATGTTATGCTTAAAATTTTTCTAAAACGAATCTTGCGTGGATTTTTATCCAATAAGGTTTACACCACCATCAATCTTGTGGGCATTGTTATTGGCTTAACCGTGAGCTTTTTTACGGTAAACTATCTGTTGTTTGAGTTTAGCTACGATGCTTCTCACAAAAAAGCTGAAACTATTTTTCGTTTGGCCCGAAATTATCGTAATCAAGGCTACAGCGTTATTGGTTTTCCGAATTGGTCAAACTCAGACGAAAATGAGCAAAAGAATTGGATTAAATCGCTCAAAAATACCAACGGAGTTGTAGATGCTACCCAATTTATTATTTCGTCCAGCCGAGAGTTTATCGAATTAAACCAAAAACGAATCGAAACTGACGCTATTCTCTCGACCAATACTCCGCAGGCGTTTGTTGAAATATTTGATTGGAATATCATCGAAGGTAGTTTTCAGGATTTTCACGGTGGCGTAAATAAAGTTCTTTTGACCGAATCCGTCGCTAATCAATTAGTGAGTAAAAACCAATCGTTGGGCGATTTAGTAAACAAAACTGTAAAAATTTTGGGGCAGAATTATCAGGTAGCGGCTGTGATAAAAGATGTACCAAAGAATAGCCATTTTGATTTTTCGATTGCTCTCAACACACCAAAGATTGATTATTGGGGAAGCCGCATCTATATTGAAACCGACCCCAATGTTTTGTTGCCCAATCTGACGCAGCAACTCAACCAAAGCATTGCTAATTACAATCCACGCTTAGCCAAAGACCCACTCTACAAAGGGCATTATTTGCAAGCCATTAGAGATATTCATTTTAAGTCAAATATTCTTTACGAATCC
This sequence comes from Spirosomataceae bacterium, assembly GCA_025455785.1. Taxonomy (GTDB): domain Bacteria; phylum Bacteroidota; class Bacteroidia; order Cytophagales; family Spirosomataceae; genus JALOLV01. Next base: position 981 of record JALOLV010000171.1, read on the forward strand.
AAACAACCGGGTAGCTATACCTACGCTTTTCTGATTGGGATATTTGCCATTTTCACGGTATTTATTACCATTTTTAATTACGCAAATCTTACACTTGCCATAAAATCGAAGCAAAATAAAACTATCGGAGTTTTAAAAACGATGGGTGCAAAGAGTGAAAACATTGCCGTTCAGTTTATTTTGGAGGCCGTTATACTTTCACTGATTGCGGTTCCGTTGGCGGTTATTTTGGTTTCGCTGGCAACGCCTATTTTCAATGCGTTGATGGATGTTGAAATAAGCACGGGTTTTATCGAAAACTACCAAATGTTTCTGATACTCATAGTTTTAGCCATTGCTATTGGTTTTGTGGCCAGTATTGCTCCAATCTTACTTTTGGCACAAAAAAATACCATTCATTTGTTTAAAAATGGGCTTCAAAAAAGTAATTTTCAGGGTCTTGTTATCCGAAAATACTTAATAACTGCTCAGTTTGTGTGCCTAATTTCGATTGCCTCAATTGCCTATTTCACGGCCAAACAGTTGGAGTTTATTTATCAAAAAGATTTAGGATTTCGTAAAAGTCAAGTTCTTTTTGCTTATACATCCCCCGAAAAACAAGATTTATTTCAGCAAAAACTAAGGCAAGTTTCGGGAATAAATTACGTAGGCAATGGTTCGAGTTTTGGGATAATGCCATTCAATCAGATGACCTACAAAGTGGCAAATCAGGAAACTGTATTTGATGATGCCCGCCAACTTTACCTCGATTATGAAGCATTGAAGGCTTACGGTGTAAAAACCGACTTAGTTTTTGATAAAAATTCTACCCGTAAGACCATCATCAACCGAACTGCTGCCAAAAAGATAGCAGAATCAATCAAAATTCCCGTCGAGAAATTAATAGGCACAACCATTATCACCGAACCCGAATACGTAAATCCAGCGAACGGGCAAGCGGGAATCCCGTTTGTGATAGATGGTATATTTGAAGACATTCATTTGTTTTCGTTGAGAGAAAAAATTGAACCTTACTTTATTACTCTTTCTAATTCGGTCAGAATGGACGGACGAAGCATCGTTGCGTATGATTCAGGAGAAGCACTCAAAAAAATACAAAATGTGTATAAAGAATTAAACGAGCCATTTCCATTAGAAATATCGTATTTAGAAACAAACATCAACCAACTATATCGGCAAGAAAATAAGCTCAATACACTTTTCAGATACTTTAGCTTTATTTCGATATTCTTAGCTTCTCTCGGAATCATCGGTGTTACGATTTTCTTGACGAGCATCCGAACCAAAGAAATTGGAATCCGAAAAATTTTGGGAGCATCTCCCTTGTCAATTTCAATATTATCTATCAAAGAATACTTGCCATTAGTAGTTTTTTCGTTAGTTCTCAGTTTTCCGATTATTTATTCTATCATTAATCAATGGCTTTCGGGCTTTGCATACAGGGCTGATATTCAATACTTTGCAATTTTGCCAATCAGTACGTTGGTTTTCGGTGTAATAGTAGTTTTGGTTGGAATAATAGCCTATAATGCCGCCATTGCAAATCCCGTAAAGAGTTTGAAAACAGAATAACATATAACTAATCGCCACAAAAAGAAAAGCCCGCACAATTGTACGGGCTTCTTTCGTTGTTTAACCACTAAACTACCACTAAAATATTTATAAGTCCTGAAGTTCAAAGTTTCAAAAAAAACAACATTTGAAACTCCCAAACTGTAAACTATTAAACTGTCTCTACCACAACTGGTTTTTTCTTCTTAAAACGCTCTTTGAGGCGTTCGCTGATGTAGTACATACACGGCACGATTACGAGCGTAAGCACAGTCGAGAATGTAAGACCATAGATGATTGTCCATGCCAAGATATTCCAGAAAACGGCACTATCTCCGCCCACGTGAATGGCTGGTTTTAAATCGGCAAACAGGGCTGCGAAATCAATTGTAAGACCAAACGCCAACGGAATCAGACCCAAAACCGCCGCCGAGGCCGTCAGAAGTACAGGAGTCAGACGAGTCGCTCCACCTTCGATAATCGCCTCTTTCAATCCATAGCCACGGCTACGCAATTCATCCGTAAATTCTATCAGCAAGATACCATTTTTAACCACAATACCAGCCAATGCAATGATACCAACCCCCGACATAATCACCGAGAAGTCTTTACCTGTTGCGATAAACCCGAGCAATACGCCAATCAAACTCAAAATGATTGTACCAAAAACGATAGCAGGTTTGCTCAAGGAGTTAAACTGAGTCGCCAAAATGATATAAATAAACAATAAAGCTACCAAAAACGCATTGCCCAAGAATGTAAACGCCGCCACAAATTCTTCTTGCTCACCACCCAATTTTATTTGGTATCCGCTTGGCATTTCTATCTCATCTACCACATCCTGAATCTTCTGGTTTACTTCGTTGGCATTGAACCCTTGTGTTACATCCGAACTCAACGTAATCATCCGAGATTGATTTTTACGGTTAATCTGGCTGAAAGTCGTCGAATACGCAATCGACGCAACCGAACTCAATGGTACATTACGCAAAACCCCACCCATGTTCATATCACGGTAGGTGATATTCATACTCAATAGTTTTTCGATTGAAGCACGGTCTTCGCCTTTAAGACGCAACTGAATCGGGTATTCGTCTTTTTCATCACGGAATTTCGAGATTTCGGAACCGAATAAGGCCGTTCGAATCGCCATCGCAATCTGTGCCGAACTGATGCCTTCACGGCTGGCTTTTTCTCTATCTACATCAATGATAATTTCGGGTTTATTCGTAATCAAATCAGATTTTAATTGGTCAATCCCCTCAATTCCTGCTTTTTGAATACCACCACGGACCTTGGTTTCGAGACCTTGCAAGATTTCAAAATCATCGCCCATTATCTCAATAGTTACGGCTTTACCAGCCGGAGGCCCGTTGTTTTCACGCTCTACCGAAATCTCCGTAGCTGGGATTCCCTTCATCGCCTTGCGGATTTCTTCGAGCATTGTTACCGATGATATACTGCCACGGTCGTCTTTTTTATTGAATGCTACCGTAACTTTAGATTTATGGGGCGTTGCCGAACGGTCTGGATTGAATGGGTCACCAGCGTTTAAGCCTACATTCGATATTACCGAGTTTACAGCGTGTTCGGCTTTGTTTTTCTTGATTACATCAAAAACCCGGCGTTCAATCTCACGCGTCACGGCATCCGTCACACGGGCATCTGTACCAATCGGCATTACGTTATAAACATAGACATAATCGGGGTCGCCACTCGGGAATAGTATCACTTTTGGTTGCTTAATACCCGTCAGTACGAATGTAAAAATCAATAAAAAGAATGCTCCTACTACAACCCAAACTGGGCGGTATCCCTGAATCAAGAATTGAATTAGTTTGCGATAATTATTCTTGAATGCTGGTAAGAGAACTCGTTGGAACGGATTAATGACTTTTGGTGTCAATATAAAATGATTGAATACGTACAGAATCATCAAGAGAATCATGAAGTTTCCGATTCCACGATTTATCAAATATCCCACAATGGCGATTCCACCCATCCAAAGCATCGGGCGTTTCAAATCTCCCCAAGTTGGTGCTTCTTCGTGTTCTTCGTCGTGGCGTTGCATAAACGAAATCGCAAAGACGGGGTTCATCACATAGGCCACCAAAAGCGAAGCCGCCAAGGTAAATATCAATGTCCAAGGCAAATATTTCATAAATTCACCGAAGATTCCACCCCAAACCAAAAGCGGTGTAAATGGCATGATTGTGGTCAATGTCCCCGAAAGTACTGGCACAAATACCTCAGATGCCGCCAATTTTACGGCCTCTGTGATACTTAATTCTTTATGACGGTTGAATAATCGGTGGGCGTTTTCGATTACCACAATGGCATCATCGACCACAAGACCCAAACCAAGCAAAAACCCGAAAAGTACGATTGTATTGAGGGTAAAGCCCATTCCGAGAATCGGGATGAAGGCAATCAGAGCCGACAATGGCACCGACAGGCCAACAAAGATGGCATCTCGAACCCCCATGAAGAACATCAAAACCAACACCACAAAAATAAAGCCCAGTACAACGGTGTTCAAAAGGTCATTCAAATCGGCTTTTGTACGCTCCGACTGGTCGGCCGTTACCGTAACATTCAATCCTTCGGGAAACTTCTCTTTGAAATCTTCGAGAATCTTCTCGATTTTCTCCGATGCCGAAACCAAGTTTTCGCCTCCACGTTTGATGACGTTTAGCGTAATAACCGATTTATTATCCATCCGAGCAAAATCCTGCTGCTCTTCGTAGGCATCACGCACATCAGCAATGTCGCCCAAGCGTACTGTTGCACCCTGACCACTACGAATAATGACATTCTGCAACTGCTCGACAGATTTGAACTCGCCTTTTACACGAAGTGTACGTCGTACATTTTCGACATTCAAATCTCCGCCCGAAACATTGACGTTTTCGCCCTGCACTGCACTCTGAATATCATAAAAAGAAATACCGTAGGTTTGCATTTTATACAAATCCAGATTGATTTGGATTTCACGTTTTAATGCCCCAACAATATCTACACGAGTGATTTCGGGCTGTGCTTCGATGGCATCCTGAATCTGTTCGGCGTAATCTTTGAGTTTTTTAAGCGGATAATTACCCGAAATATTGATGTTCATAATCGGAAACTCCGAGAAGTTTACCTCAACTACACTTGGGTCTTGGGTCAAATCTTTGGGTAAATCACGACGAGCGTTTTCGACCGCCGTTTTTACTCGTTCTTTGGCATCTTCTACATCGACATCGGTGTTGAATTCGACCAAAATCACCGAAACATCCTGCAAAGCATTCGATTTGATACGTTTTACGCCTTTCTGAGATTTGATTTGTTTCTCAATCGGCTTGTTAATCGTATTTTCAATATCGGCTGGGGCAGTTCCCGCATAAACTGTCTGCACATAAATCTGCGGAATCTTGATTTCGGGAAATTGCTCCTTGGGCAAGGCATTATAAATACCCAGCCCAGTGAATGTCAGCATGATTGTAAACAAATAAACCGTTGTTTTATTTGCCGCCAGCCAGCCAATCAGATTGTATATAAACCCACTACCATGAGGGAGTTCTTGTTTTTCTATTGTATTGTTTGATTCCATGTTTTGTAATTGTATTGTTTGATTCCATGTTTTGTAATCGTGAATTAGCTAAAAAATTAATTTTATCTATAAGCAGCTAATCGAATTAAATAATAGTGTGAAAATCTGTCGAGTCCCTCCCCTTCTCCAGTGGGAGAAGGGGAAAGGAAGGGGATGAGGTATTATAATTGGAATTAACCTCACCCAGCGTGGGTCGCCTTTTCATTCCCTCTCCCAAAATGGAGAGGGAGGGACCTACCAGCTAATATTATGTAATTCTAACCGATGGCTTAGGAAATTGATTCCCAATATTAATAACTCACCAACTGGCCATCAACCAACTCTTGGTAACCTTGCGTGATTAGCAAATCACCCGGCTGCAAACCACTCACGATTTCTACTTGGCCGTTATAATTCAAGCCCATAATTCAAGCCCATCTTAATGATTCGGCCACGAGCTATTTTTTTACCTCCTTCGTCAACAGCTACATAAACCACATCGCCCTGCTCGGTACGCTGCACGATATTTTGCGGAATCACCACCGCCCCTGCTTTCGACTGGTCGTTGATATTAACAATCGCCAAAAGATTAGGTTTGAGTTGTTTATCAATATTCGGAATCAACGCCTCAACCGTAAACGTACGTGAGATGGGGTTCACTGTTTGGCTCACAAAACTCAATCTTGCGGTGGTTTCTTTGCCTAAATCCGGAAAAGTTACTTTAACAGCATCACCTTTCTTGATAGAACCCGCATAAACGTCTGCCACGTTGGCTTTTACTTTGAGGTTATCGAAATTCACGATTCTGACAATCCCCATTCCGGGCATTGCCATCTCGCCCGCACGCTGACGTACCTCATCTACATAACCGCTGATTGGAGAGGTTACGACTGTCATCTTGACTTGCTCATTGAGGGTAGCCAAACGTTTTTCGAGGGCTTCTACGCTTGTTTTGGCTTGGATATACTGCACTTCGGTTCCGATTTTTTGGTCCCAAAGAGCTTTTTGTTTTTCGTAAAGCGTCTTAGCAGTTTCTAATTGTACTTCAATCTCTTGGATTGAGGTCTTCAAAACCGAACTTTCGATACGGGCTATTGCTTGTCCTTTTTTAACAAAATCGCCTTCTCTTACAGTCATTGCCGTGATAGCCCCGCCCATTTGTGGCCCAACAAACTGGTTGTTTTCGGCCTCTAATGCTCCCTGAACATCCACAAAGTGTTTGAAAGACTGAGAAATAATCGGCGAAACCGTAACGATTTTTACTTTATTTTCATCTTTTTTAGGCTCAAGTTTAGCAATCTCTGCTTGGAGTGTCTTTACTTGAGTTTGGAGTTCGGCCAATTGCTTTTTCTTATCGGCGAGCGAATTACCCTTTTCTTTTGAGCAAGCCGCCAGAATTATCGTAAGTGCGAGTAGTAAGTATGTATTTTTCATTGAATGTATTGTTATTCGTTTTTTTGTAAATCTTCGGTTATTCGAGTTCGAGTTTGCCTTGGGCTTTGTCTAAGTCAACTTTGGCAATGATGACATCATAGAGAGCCGCAAAATAATTAGTTTGGGCTTCTTTGATAGATGATTCGGCATTTACCACTTCGAGGTTAGACCCGATACCACCCTGATACTTGATTTTAGAAACTCTCAAGACCTCCTTCGCTAAATCCAGATTACGTTGTTGGGTTTCGAGTGTTTGCAAACCGTTTTTGAGGTTAATCATTGCTTGGTCGAGTTGTAGGTCAAATCCCTGACGCATCGCCGTTGCACCCAAATCAATTTTTGCAAGATTGAGTTTTGATTGCTGAACTTGAATATTTCTCAAACCACTATCATAAATCGGAATCTGCAAGCCAAGCGTAACTGCCGAAGTCGGAAACCAACGCTCAAACGGATTGAATCGCTGATTACCGTGGTTGGCGGCTAAACTCGCCTGACCAAAAACTTTTGGCAAAGACCCTTTTTGTTTGCTTTCGATGTCTAATTCTGTCAATCTCCTTTGCGATTGCAACACCTGATATTCGATTCTGTTTCCGTAATCAACCGTCTGATTATCAATCAATTTCAAAGCAACTAAATCAACATCCGTCAGTTTGTCTTTGAGCGTAAGTGTATTTTGCAAGCCATAACCCATGTTAAATTTCAGTAATTGATACGTCAACTGAATCAGATTGCTCACTTTTTGGCGTTCGGTCAAGAGATTATTCCGCTGAACTTCCAGACGGTCGATGTCAATTTTTTCGATGAATCCTTGCTGATTCATGATTTTCATTTCACGTACCAACGAATCCAAACGGCTCACGTTCAAATCCAAGATTTTGGCACGTTCTTCGGCAACCAAAACCGAGTAGTATGCTTTGATGACATTCTCAGCAACCGTAACTTTCGATTGTTTGAGGTTGCGTTGAGCCAACTCGCGGTAAACACCAGCGGCTTTGAGGCCCACCAACCAACTTGCATCAAAAACCAATTGGTTTAGCCCAACACCAGCTTGTCCGCCCCACGGCACACCAAACTTAGCCTTCACGATTTCTCCCTCTGGGGCTTGTGGGTTAAACGTACTTGCCGGAAGTACAACCGTCGGTACAATGATATTTGAGGTAAAACTAAAATTACCCGCAACCTGCGGCATACCCGCCGCTTTAATCTCTCTGATTCGGAGGTCGGCTCCATTAATATCCAATTCAGAGGTTTTTACATTCGGATTATTTTTCTGAGCGTAAATAACCGCCTCTTTGATGCTGAAAGCCTGTTGTGCTTGTAAGAGTGGAATAACTCCAAGTAATAGCCCAATCGTAAATAATAGTTGTTTAACTTTCATATATATTTGTTTGTAAGTGGTACTTTGCTAAATAATTGATGATTACTCGTTGGTTTTATTGATTGCATGCTTGTAGGCTTCAAAGCCTTTTTCGGTCATAATTCCCCTCAAAAAATGGTGGGCAAAAGTCTCTTGGATTTCTAATACATTAAACCTGCTTGCTGGATAAATATCTTGATTGAATCCCCACTCTACTTGCTCCAATCTCAGAATTGACAGTATTTCTACATTTATGTTAGGCAAATAATATCCCTGTTCGATACCCTCTCTAAAATTTCGGATAATGCCCTCGGATAAATAATACTTTTTTTGTTCTTCGTACAGATTCCAAACCTTTGGATGATATTTGCGTAGGTCATTCAAAAGCATCGGATTCATGTTTGCTACATTTTTATTGAAAAATTCGATACTTTTAATTACTTCATCAACAGGGTTCTCGGCAGTTTCGTAAACCTTCTGCATATCTTCTTTGTCGCAATCAAAACTCCTTAACGCTACTTCATATACGATAGCATCTTTGTCTTCGAAGTGCTGATAGATGGTTTTTTTTGAAATGCCCAACTCTTGAGCAATATCATCCATCGTAACGCTACGAACCCCATAACGAAAAAACATTTCGTCTGCCTTTTGTAAAATTCTGTCTCTGATTTCCATCTCGTTTGTTCAACGGCTTAAAAAGCCGTCTTACAATAAAAGAAACTACGGAAACTTTGTAAAGGTTCATAGTTTTTATAATTTTTTTTAGAATTCTTATTGAGTGGCCTAAAATTACCGTTCTCAATGCCCGAATAACAACAACATTCAGATAAAACCTATTTTTATATTAATCAAACCCCCAAAAATTAACATAAAACAGGTTTTCTACCGGTTACGTATATATTTAAATATCAATATTTTTTTGTATTTTTTCAATATAAAAAAATATTCTCATTGCAAATGGGGGTGTTGCTCTGTCTAAATGTCTTAGGATAAATTATGAAAAAGCTATTTAAAATTTCTATCTGTTTTGTAGAAATACCCAAATTTTACACACGGCATGATTTCAATTATCAGCTACGATGTCCGAATCGTGACATTCAATAAGAAATCAATCAAAGTTAAAATCGCCGAAAACGGTCAAGTCATCGCCACGATGTTCATCAATGGTATCGAAAGCCAACTACACAAAATATTTGTTCAGCTCGAAGACAACGACAGTTTTTGCCCAAAAGTCAAATTCATCGAAATCTTCGGTAAAAATTTAGCCACAAGAGCCGAGATTTACGAGAAATCCAAGCCTTGATTATCCTCAAAAATATCTTACAATAAATAATAATTGACGAACAACATTTTAAAAATAAGTCTAAATCTCCTAACTTTGTAATCCTTTCAGCCCATCAAAATTAACTGCATACAAAGCTATAACTTTTTAATAATCAGCATAAAACATAATTATTACGTAGGATTTGCGATTGACAAATCTTTACAAATGTTAGGATTACACTAAGAGGATGAATTTTTATAAAGACTTTATTTTTCCGAGACTCGCCAAGCAAGACCCCGAAAAAGCTCACTATTCGGCCATTGGTTTACTCAAATTTGCCCATAAAATCCCGTTTGTACCTACAATTCTCCGAATGCTTTTTAGCGTCAATGACAAAAGGCTCGAACGCAAAGTTTTGGGTTTATACTTCAAAAATCCGGTTGGTTTAGCGGCAGGTTTTGATAAAAATGCTCTTTGGGTAGATGAATTGTCAGATTTAGGTTTCGGATTTATCGAAATCGGGACGGTTACACCGAGGGCTCAAATGGGCAACGAAAAACCCCGACTTTTTAGGTTGCTCGAAGACGAAGCCATCATCAACCGTATGGGTTTTAATAACGAAGGCTCTTTTGAGGCCGCCAAGCACCTGCGTGAGCGTAAGTCGAAGGTAATTGTGGGTGGAAACATCGGCAAAAATAAATTGACCGAAAACGACGATGCGGTTTATGATTACCTCAAGGCGTTCAATGATTTGTATCCCTACGTAGATTATTTTGTGGTCAATGTCAGCTCGCCAAATACACCCGGTTTACGTGATTTACAAGAAAAAGAACCGCTTAAATTTATTCTGAAAAGCCTGCAAAGAGATAATGGGCGGAAGTCAAAACAAAAGCCGATTCTGCTAAAAATCGCTCCCGATTTAACCAACGAACAACTCGACGACATCATCGAAATCGTTTTAGAAAGCAAAACTTCTGGCGTGATTGCTACCAACACTACTATCTCACGAGATGGCTTAAACACTGATAATCAGACAGTTGCAGAAATCGGTGCGGGCGGTCTCAGCGGCCGACCGCTCACCAAACGCTCGACCGAAGTGATTAGGTACTTGCACCAAAAGTCTAAGGGGGCGTTTCCGATAATTGGCGTAGGTGGAATCTACTCAGCCGAAGATGCCATTGAAAAACTCGAAGCAGGGGCAAGTTTGGTACAAATCTATTCGGGATTCATCTACGAAGGGCCAGCCCTGACCAAAAAAATCTGTAAAGGAATCTTGAAACATACGGCAAAGAAAGCCAAATCGTGATTTTTTGTATAATTTTGATTACTTTCGCAGAATATTAAATTAAAACTAACAATTCTGGTTTATCATAAATCTCGAATTGAGAACTGACAAGATGGGCTTATTTGACTTTTTCAGTAAGGATAAAAAAGAATCTCTCGACAAAGGTTTAGAGAAATCGAAAAGCAGTATTTTCGATAAATTGACCCGTGCGATTGTCGGAAAATCGAAAGTAGATGATGAGGTTCTCGACGAATTAGAAGAAATCCTGATTAGTTCGGATGTGGGTGTCGAGACGACCGTCAAAATCATTCGCCGAATAGAAGCCCGTGTCGAGCGTGATAAATTTACAACCACCGACGAATTAGACCGTATTCTACGAGAAGAAGTAGCAGCACTTTTGGCCGAAAACCGCTCGCAAGACGTGAAAGACAGCTTCGAGACCGAGCATTTGCCAAAGCCTTACGTATTGATGGTGGTGGGTGTAAATGGCGTAGGCAAGACCACCACAATCGGCAAATTGGCCTATAATTTCAATAAAAGAGGTAAAAAAGTAGTACTCGGTGCGGCCGATACTTTCCGTGCAGCCGCTGTTGACCAGCTAAAACTCTGGGGTGAGCGTGTGGGTGTACCCGTGATAGACCACGGCATGAACACCGACCCATCGTCGGTAGCGTTTGATGCCGTCAAGAAAGGAATGGAAATGGATGCCGATGTAATTATTATTGATACGGCTGGGCGTTTGCATACAAAGGTCAATTTGATGAATGAATTGGGCAAAATCAAAAGGGTTGTTCAGAAGTTTTTGCCCGAAGCTCCGCACGAAGTAATGTTAGTTTTGGATGGTAGCACGGGGCAAAACGCCGTGATTCAGGCAAGAGAATTTACCAAAGTAACCGAGCTGAACTCGCTCACGATTACCAAACTTGATGGCACCGCCAAAGGTGGGGTTGTCATCGGGATTTCGGATGAATTCAAGATTCCGATAAAGTACATCGGTGTCGGCGAAAAAATGGAAGATTTGCAGGTCTTCAACAAAACAGAATTTGTGGATTCGTTATTCAAAAAATAAAACAGAAGGCATCAGAATTGATGCCTTCTGTGTGAATTATACAGGCTGTATCGAAAGTAAACATCCTTTGAGTTCGGTCTCCAAAGCTACCCAGTCTAATCTCTCATAAGCAATTAACTCTACCCTACTATCTCGGCGATACGCAATATATTGAGTCGTGAATTCTTCGCCAACGGCATTGATAAAAACCCAATCTTTACCGACTCTGAAAACGCCTTTGGCTCGGTGAATTCCTTTTAAATTTCCAATAAATTGCTTGAGTTTGGGCAAACTAAAAACTTCATCTGGCGAAAAAATCCAGCCGCAGGCAAATTGTCCCAGACCTTTACTTTCTTTTCGGTGAGGATTCCCAACTTCGGGGACTCCCAAATCTTCGATTGCCTCGTCGTGGTGATGATGATGATGCTCGTGTGCTTGCGGAAACGCCGCTTTGCGTTCGGCAAAAGGCTCAATATCAAGCCATTCGGGTTTTAGCTCGCCATTTTTCACGGCACTGACCAACAACTTTGCAGGATACAATTCATCGGCCCAATCCAAGAACTCTTCGAGTAAATCTTCTTCTACTAAATCTATCTTATTTGCTACCAAAACATCCGCCAAGTTGATTTGGTCTTGGAATGTCTCGTTTTGGCGTACTTCTTCGTTTTGCCAACGCCGAGGGTCAACCAAACAAATCGTAGCTCTGACATCCAGAATATCTTTCATAAATCGTCCACGAAGCAAATCCAAAATATTTTCAGGATGCCCCATACCCGTTGGTTCAATCAAAATTCGGTCGGGTTTTTCTTGGCGAAGCAATAGGGTCAGGGTCATTTGCATCGGCAGATTTGCCGTACAACAAATACACCCGCCAGCTACTTCTCGGATAGTCAGTTGAGCATTTTCATCAATAGCGGCGTGGTCGATAGACACCGCTCCAAATTCATTGATGATGATTGCCCAGCGTTCGTTTTGAGGTTTGTTTTGAAGGATATATTTG
>JALOLV010000172.1 GCA_025455785.1 Spirosomataceae bacterium
AAGAAGCGAGCAAGAATTTTTATTAATCGCTGAGCTCAGAATAAAAATATTAGAGATTGAAAAACTGGCTAAATATAATTTACCTGAAGAAAAAATTTATTACCATCTGCAAGAATGTATTTTAGACACTGAGGAATTTAGACTGTTCAAGAAATAGAAGACTTTTCCAAGTAAGACCATGTAGCATAGTAATTTAGAAATACATAAGGCTTAATAATCTTTCTTCTAAAGGTCGAATAACTAATCTTATCAGCACCTGCATTTTCAACCAAATGAAGATAATTTTCGTAACACAATTTTAGATTAGAGTATGTTTTTATCGTTTTATCTGACCGCTCAACAATGTGAAACACTTTCTTCATTTGGAAATATTTAAACACATATTTTCATTTTGAAAATCATATACATTATATTTTCATAAACTACTGATTTTCAACGCTTTAAGTGTTTAAATTTAACATAAAGATTAACGCTTTTTAGGCTAAAAATGAATTTTTGTGTATTATCTTTGTTGTAGCTTAAAACGCACGACATTGCGAGCCGTTCACCTTTGATTCGACACCTCAGGAAAGAACGGCTCTATTTTTTTATCTATTCGATAAAATATTGTACAATATTTTGGTTACTGCAGATTTTTTATTATCTTTGAAATGTCGAATCAAAGGTTAATAAAAATGTCAATTCTTACCAGTTTGGGAGGCTCTCCTCCTATTCCTTTTAATACATTAGAAATAACTTCGGAATTACAGTCTGAAATAGAAGAATTTAACCGTGATGGTTGGGTCGGGGATACTCTTTTAAGACGTGCAAAATCGAAATTTCTCAATGTTACATTAATGGACAAAATGACACGAATTCAAAGTCCATTAATGCAATCTTACCAAGATACATATTTCTGTAGCCATCAAATTACAGTTACAGACAATAAGGCAAAATCATGTTTTTGCAAAAAGAGATGGTGCATAATATGCAATCGCATAAGAACAGCCCAATTAATTCAAGCATATATGCCAACGCTGGATACCTGGGTCCAAAAAACATTTTTAACTCTAACTATTAAAAATGTACCAAAAGAGAAGCTAAAAGGCTCATTGTCAGAAATGTATAAAACTTTTAGCCTTATAAAAGATATCGAGAGAAAAAGAGGATTCAAACTTGTAGGAATTAGGAAACTCGAATGTACTTACAACCGTCAATCTGATGAATACCATCCACATTATCACATCATTTTAAATAACTCAGACCGCTCTGAAATAATCATAAATGAATGGCTCGAAAGATTCCAAACTGCAGATAGAAAAGGTCAAGATTTTAGACCAGCAGATAAAGATTCATGCTTCGAACTGTTCAAATACTTCACAAAACTTTCATCAAATAGCAAAAAAGACAACACCATCACAGTCAATGCCCTTGATAATATCTTTCAATCCATTACAGGAGTTAGAACATTTCAGCCATTCGGATTTATAGCAAATAAGTTAGAACCACCGCCCGAAAATATCACATTAGGCGAACAATCATTTGACATTCAAGAATATCAGTATAACACAAAGCAAAATGATTGGATTAACCCAAATACTGGCGAGTTTCTAACAAATTACGAAATAAATCAAAATGAAAAATCCTTCAAATATCGCATACGATAGTTTAGTTCTACATCAAAATTGGTTCGAAGCAAATACATTTAACACCATTGGAGCAATCATTCAAGATTCAATAAAATGGGAAAAGTTTAAAATTCTGGCTATTTATTTAGAAGATAAATATATCGGCAATTACGAAGTTTCAAGCAAAGTTACATTTGATACTCAAAAATTTCCCGACATATTCTGCCGCCTATTATGGAACAAACCAAAGGAAAATTGCACAGCAGAAATAAGGAGTTTAAGAAAGTGGGGTAAGTACTCCGAATCAATGAAATTTGCCCTTGTTTCACTTCACTATCATTCTACCAATCCAGCCTATAAAATCAACAGAATACAAGTACAAATCGAAAAATTTGAAAGTGAAACCAAACAAAACGAATACCCATTTTAATAATAAAACTATGGCACGAACAATAATTATTTACAACAATAGTGAAGAAATTAGAGTGTTTTCAAACAAAAAAAAGGCACATCAAGCAGCTATTTTACACGGCTATTCTAAAAGCTATAATCACTTTAGTACAATGTTAAAAGATGGTTTTGGAGTAGATTTTTACTCAATTAATGCTAAATCAGAACGAGACTATCACAATTTTAAACAACACAAAATAGAATAAGAAACTACACAATACAAGTAAAGCAATATTTTTCAATTGATTTTGTATATACAAAATCGGCACTAAAAAATAAAGGAATGAAGGAGCATAACATAAATCAATCTAAGGTTCATAAAAATGCAGGTCGCAGAACTAAAGAAAAAGAAAAAAGAGACAATGTTTTTAATTTTAGATGTAGTGATAAAACGTTGAAAAACCTAGAAGCTGCTTTAGAATATTTCATTATTAAGGCTGGTCACGCAAATTTTACTAAAACAGATATTGTAGCATTTGCGATTGATAAATTTCAAGAGGATTTATTTAAAGAATTAAATAATATATCTTAATGCAAGGCTTTAACCATGTTGCTGGTGGAATCGCCTTTACTGGCATCTTCGCAAGCTTTACAGACACAAATATTTTTGAAAAACCTGAATATCTTGCTGTAACTGTAATTACTGCAGTTTTACCAGATATTGACCATACCAAATCAATTATTGGCAAATTATTTTATCCTTTGGCAAAATGGCTAAACAATTCATTTGGTCATCGGACAATAACGCATAGTTTAATATTTTTAATAGCTATTTGGTTGATAGTCAGATTTTTAGAACTCATTTATTTTAAAGACTCAAACTATTCAACGATTGTATTTTATGCCCTGTTTAGTCATGATTTATTTGATATGTGTACAAAGCAAGGAGTTCCGTTTTTTTATCCATTTACTAAGAGACCAGTTGTATTACCAGCAAACCCAAATCTAAGATTATCAACCAACGATTTTAGAAGTGAAGCAATTATTTTCCTCGGATTTTGCTCATTAACTCTATTTTGTATGCCATTATTTTCAAACGGATTTTGGCAAGTTTATCGAAAAGCATTTTTGAGTTATAAACAGATTCAAATAGAAGCTACCAAGTCAAAAGATATGTTAGAAATCACATATTCAACCAAAGCCAATGACACAACAAAAGCCATATTATTATCAATAAATGATGGGAAAATGATAGTTTTTAACTCAAAAGAATTTATTCAAGTTGATAATCCAAGAGAGATTAATTTTATTGATTTTCGCCACACAAAGCAGCCATTCAAAACCAAAGAAATTCAATTATTCAACGTATCTGCAGATAGTCTAAAAAGTTACCTCAATCTAAGAATTTTGAAAGGAGAAATACAATGTTCTCAGGATATGAATTGGTTTGATGGAGCAATTCTAAAAACTGGAAAAAATATAAGTTTAGAGTTCAAAAACGGCTTTAATTTCAGCATTCAAACAATTGATAACACACAAATAGAATCAAAAATTGAAGTTGAGAAAGCAAAGAAGTCTAAAGAAATTAATGAGTTTAATAAGATTCAAGCCCGAATAAATGAACTCGAAGACGAAATATATTTTGGGCAATCAAAGCTAAAGAATCTCTCAGATTTTGAACGTGGAAAGATGATTGAGCATTTAAGCCATTGCAAAGAAGAAATCAAAAAACTTGAACTTATTGAATATCCATATTTAGCCGAAATTGATAAAGAAATTGAGGGTTTAGAAAAAGAATTGAAAGCTAAATCAATAAACTTAAATGCAAATCTTTTGATATGGATAACAGAATAAAATTTGGAAAATCAAGCCCAGGTTTCATATGCTGCCAAAATATTATTTGCTGGGCAAAGGCTTTTCCAAGAAATTATACTCCAAATGTTAGCGGCATCCATCCCCACCCCGTGCCCCCTACGGGCGGCAGTGGCAAACGCACAGGCATCCTCACAAGGTCGGGCGGGGTATGCTTTTTTGTCGTCCAGCCGAACAAGTCGGCTGTTCCGCCAAAAAAAGCACCCCGCCCCCGCTTCGGTCGCTGGACGCTCCCTTCGCTGCTAAGTCACCCCCCCCCGATTCGCCAGCCGCACTCCCAGCCTTACGGCTGGATTGTTGCGGCTGTCTCAGCCCCCCCATTAGGGGGGGCGGGGGGGGGCGGTTATGCCTGACGGCCGCCCCCCGGGCTTGGCTCACCTCGGGGGCTCTGCCAGCCCCCCGTTCCCCTTGGCTGATGGTTTTTATTTCAGCCCTTCGGGACTGAAATAAAAACCATCTTAATTTTTTCTACTTATGCAAGAATTTGAGTATTTCACCGAAAAAGAAGTAGATTTGATATACAAATCCACCGAAAACGAACGCCACAGAACACAAATATTGCTCATGGCTGATGCTGGCTTGAGAGTTAGCGAAGTAACAGATTTGAAGTGGTCAGACTGTGATTTTAAAAAGAGAATCATCAATGTAAACTCCTTAAAAAAGAGAGGTGAAAACGAAAAAAGGATGATTCCAATGACAGATAGACTTTATCAGCAATTTGCAAAACTGATAGAAAAGAGCAAAACCAACGACCTCAAAGGATATATCTTTACTGGCTCTGGCGGAGAGCCAGTAGGTCGTGGTTCTATAAACAAAATGCTCAAAGAAATTGAAGCCGAACTTCCATCCGTTTCAAACATCCACCCCCATAAATTACGGCATACATTCGCTACTAAAGTACGCTCAAACGGAGCCGAACTAATGGATATTAGAGACCTTTTAGGTCACGAAAAGGTAGAAACTACACTCATCTATGCTCATGCCAGCCCCGAAGATTTAAGACGAAAAATAGAGGGCAAAAAGAAAAAAAGTATAATCCAAAGGTTGAAATCTTTCTTTTTTCCTGAGAAACGGCAAGCCATAAACGTAAACTTCATAGATAGAAATTTTGTAATTGGTCGAAATGAAGAAATAGCAGCTATACAAACGAGTCTCGAAAAAGAACTTCATATCGTTTTAACTGGTCCCATTGGCATTGGAAAAAGTCATATTATAGAGAATCTGCAGATAAATAAACCAGTTCTCGAATTGGATAATGTAAAAGACTTCAAAAAGTCACTCCTAAATATAATTCTATACTTATTCAATGATGATAAAGAAAGTGCCGCAGCTATGATTACAGGTACACGAGACAAAAGCAAATGGGAGAAAAAAATGAGTACCGAAAGTCTTCAAAATCTAATCACAGTAATAAAAGGCATCTGCGAAAAAAACGAATATATCCTTAAAATCGGTGATATTGACGACTTGACACCAACAGTAATCAAAGCACTTGATTCGCTCAAAAGTCATTTTCAAATAATTACAACCAGTCGCAAGCTAAAGCCAGAACATACAGCCTTTTTATGGAACTTTGAAAAAATAGAAGTCAAGACATTAGACCGAACAAATAGCCTTAAACTATTTCAAAGATTGACCGAAGATTTAGCATTTGAAAACATTGAATTTACTCGAAACAGAGTATTTGATACATCGGAAGGTAATCCAAAAATAATTGTTGAGCTAGCAGAAAGATTCCGAAAAGAACCCGTTTTAGATGGCTCGACAGTCGACGATATTACGCAAAATTATTTGGGCAGGCAGGTAAAAGAGATAGATTTATCAATCTACCTTTTTCTAATATTTTTGGGCTTGATGGTGTTTAGATTCATTGGTAAAGCAAACGGCGATACAGACTTGCGAACAGTCGGGGGCTTAATCGCAATTGTCCTGATGTTTGGTAGATTTTTCTTTAATTCTTCTCGAAGAAAAAGCCTATAAAAAACACTTGGCTCATGTAAAAAAACCCAAAAAAAAGATGGTTTTTTCACCAAATTTGTTTATTTTTATACATCAAAACGGGCAATGCTGGGGAGCAACCCGTAACATGAATACAAGAGTTTTGACCGTTTACAATTGGCATTTTAGCCGTGATTTGTAAACGGTTTTTTTATATTTTCTCACATTCCAAAACAATAGACTCAGCAATAAAAAGGGCAAATTGCTTAATCTTAATTTGTTCTTCTTTGCTGAACTTTTGAGCAGAACCATTCACAATGGAGCCGTTTTTCTTCTGGCTAAAAGCAGATTCCGAAAGCCCCAAGTGAGCGGCAAATGGCTTGGCTTTAACAGCGTCAAAAATTAAATTCATAACTAAACACTTTAAAAATGAAACACTTTAAAATTTTCTTCAAAAATGGCAAAAAATCGGTTTTCAATGAAACATTAAGATTTTTAAAATTTTTTATTTTTCAAAATCCTTTCGATAAATATTTGAATAGTACAATTTTTTGGCGTTCACTTTTTGAAAAATCTGTGCCGTACAAAATGGAAATTTTGTTACCCCCCCACACCCCCCCGATGAAAATATTTAGGATTTCGGCTTGTATTATGATTTCTTGGAATCTTACAAACGCACAAACTCCCCAGCTAAAGCCATTAGAAGATTATAACAAATCTTTAAAGTACTATCATAACAAACTTTGGACTGCAGAAAGAAAAGAGTTCACAGATTTGAATATCAAATCATTCTTTTACTATTTGCCCAATATAGGTTTACAATTCGGCTTGCCATCAATACAATTTGGCTTGAAAGATTTGCTAAACTACAAGCGAGAAAAAAAGATTTTTGATTCTAAACTAAAATCATTAGACCTAACGGCTAATGTTAATCTAAATGAAGCTCTACAAGCCCTTCAAATAGAATACAACAAGACTTTAGTTGTCTCAGACAGATTGAAAGCATTTCAAGCTGTTACAGCGATTAAAAAGAAGATTTGGAATATTACCCAAGAATGTTGCAAGAAAAATGAGTGCCAGCCAACAGAATGTTATAAAACAGAATTAGAAATAACAGAAAGAAGCGAGCAAGAATTTTTATTAATCGCTGAGCTCAGAATAAAAATATTAGAGATTGAAAAACTGGCTAAATATAATTTACCTGAAGAAAAAATTTA
>JALOLV010000173.1 GCA_025455785.1 Spirosomataceae bacterium
GCTACCAATTATACAGTTCAATACAAATCTGCCGCTTCGACCACGTGGATTACCGCCGCAACGGTAACAACTACAAACTATAATCTAACTGGTTTAATGAGTTCTACGGCCTACAATTGGCAAGTAAAAGCAAGCTGTTCGGCATATTCATCAAGCGTAAATTTCTCGACAATTGCCTCGACCTCTTGCACAGCACCGTCTGGATTATCTACGACTAACATCAATACTTCATCAGTTACTTTAGTTTGGAATTCTGTACAGGGAGCTACCAGTTACACAGTCCAATACAAAAGGTCGAGTTCAAGCACTTGGACAACTGCAAGTTCAACAACAAATACTAATCTCAATCTGACTGGGCTGGCATCAGGTTCGACTTATAATTGGCGAGTAAAAACGAATTGTTCGAGTTATTCTTCGTCAATTAATTTTACAACATTAACCCCAGATTGTACCGTACCTAATAATCTAACGAGCAATTCGGTTACCTCAAACTCGGCACAATTGGGATGGAGCCCAAAAAATGGTGTATTGAGCTACACAATCCAATATAAATTATCGACCAATAATAACTGGACTACAATTACGGCAAGCTCAAATACTTTTAATCTCACAGGGCTGACCGCAGGTAGAACATACCAATGGAAAGTCAAAAGTAGCTGCTCGAATTATTCGGGTACGATTAGCTTCAATACCCCCGCAGCTACCACATCGACAACCAAGAAAAATAATAGAATTATAGGTAGCGATAACTTGTTTGACATTGAGCAAAATGTATTCAGCATTTATCCAAACCCTTCTATGTACGAGGTCCGGCTGAAAATTGAAGCTAACGATGAGATTGGTGAGGGTGCGTTTTATCGAATCACCGACTTGAGGGGTAATCAAAAAATATTTATCAGAGCAATCCACGACGAAGAATTTGTGGATGTATCGAGCCTTCAAGAAGGGACATACATCGTGCAATTTGTCGGAAAATCTGGTAAGGTTAGTACTCAAAGATTAATCAAACAATAAACTCTGATTTATACACGATGAAGCGGGGCATCGGGTGGGATAAAACCTACTTGGTGTCCCCTTACTTTTTATGAGGATTATCGCAATTTTTTGAAGAATTCTTTCAATACTACCTCGCAATCGGTCTGCAAAATACCCTTGATGATTTCGGTTTTGGGGTGAAGAATTTTATTAGATACCATCGAAAAACCACGCTTGGTATCGGATGCCCCAAAGACAATCCTATCGATTTGACTCCACGCCAACGCACCCGCACACATCACACAAGGCTCAAGCGTTACGTAGAGTGTACAATCTTTCAAATATTTTGCACCCAAAAACTGTGAAGCCGCCGTGATGGCGATGATTTCGGCATGAGCCGTAACATCATTAAGCTGCTCGGTTTGGTTTGAGCCTTTGCCGATAATTTTACTCCCACCAGCCACGACAATCGCACCAACGGGTATTTCGCCCTTTTCGCCAGCTTGAATCGCCAAATCGAGGGCTTTTGTCATAAAATATTCGTGGGTGTAGAGAGAATATTTCAATTTTTCAAGTCTCGTGTTAAAAAATATTTATACAGCCATTTTGCCCAACTCATCCGCAATTTTGCGGTCGTTTGCCAATCGTGGTACTTTATTTTGCCCACCCAATTTGCCCTGCGAACGCATATAATTGATGAATGATTCTCTCTTGAGAGGTGTAATGACCAGTTTCCGCAAGATACTACCAGTTATCAAGTCATCGTAATAGACATTCAGCTCAATCATTTTTTGGTCTAAATCATTTGTAAATTTAGTTAAATCTTTAGGTGGAGTAGCAAATTCCACGAGCCACTCATGGTAGGGTAAACCCTCTTTTGGTGTAACCATCGGAGCAACGGTAAACTCTATGATTTCGACTTCAGGATGACGTTCACAAGCAAATTTCATTGCTTTTTCGACTTCTTCGCCAATAACATGCTCGCCAAAAGCCGAGATAAAATGCTTGATTCGTCCCGAAACAATTACTCTGTAAGGATTCAACGAAACAAATTTCACGGTATCGCCAATCGAATACCCCCACAAACCAGCATTGCTATTGATGATTACGGCGTAATTTTTACCCAATTCTACTTGCTCAATGCTTAATCGGGTTGGTTTTTCGTTGAAAAATTCATCGGCTGGGATAAACTCAAAGAAAATGCCCGAATCCAGCAGCATCAAAAGCCCTTCTTCTCGTTGCGAATCTTGGTACGCTAAGAAACCTTCGGATGCGGGATAAAGCTCAATCGAATCTATTTTTTTACCAATCGAATCGAACAATTTAGCTCGATATGGCTCAAAATTTACGCCTCCGTAAATAAACAAATCGAAGGTCGGAAAAACATCTTTGATTTTTTTGCCCGTGCGTTCCTGAATCCTATCAAAATACATTTGAACCCACGGCGGAATCCCCGAAATCAGACCCATTCGCTGGTTAATCGTTTCGTCAATGATTTTCTCTAATTTGGTTTCCCAATCTTCGATACAATTGGTTTCGTAGCTCGGCAATTGATTGGTTTTGAGATAATTTGGTACGTGATGGTTCGAGATTCCCGAAAGGCGGCCTGTATGGATACCCGCCTTCATATCGAGTTCGGGGCTACCCGAAAGAAAGATTAATTTATTATCCAAAAACTGGGCTTTGCCAGTTTCGTTGATATAATTCAGAATTGCGTTACGAGCCGAATCAATATGATTGTGAATCGAATCACGGCTGATTGGAATGTATTTTGTACCCGAAGTTGTGCCAGAAGTTTTGGCAAAATAGAGCGGTTTTCCTTTCCAGAGAATATCAACGCCACCATTCAAAATCTGCTCAACGTATGGTTTAAGGTCTTCGTAATCTCTGACAGGAATTGCCTGTTTGTAATCTTCGTAGTTTTTAATATCCTTAAAATGATGGTCTTTACCAAAAACGGTGTTTGTTGCGTCGTTAACTATTTTTTGACGCCACTCTGCCTGTACTTCTGCCGAGCGGGCTATCCACTTTTTTTGTTGGTTCACTACGTATTTTGCAAAAGGCTTGCTGAGAATCGAACGAATACCCATTTTTTATCTGCTGGTAAGTATTTTGTTTGGCAAAGATATAAAAACTACGGCGAATCAGGTATCTAAAAGAAGTTTTGGTTTCAGACTGTATATAAAAAAATAAAGTGCTGAAGCAGCACTTTATTTCTCGTAACCCAAAAAGTAAAAATTAACCACAAGTGTACTTCTAAGACACTCTAAGTGTAGTCTTTAGTTTCATCGTAGAGCTAACGTTCTGACCTGTGGTACTCAGAAAGCGTCTGTACTTGCGGCGGAAACCCGCTGCTTTTCTACGAGAAATCAATATCTTTTGGTCATGGATAAGGAGTTCTCCTCCACGACAGTTGAAATACAAATCGTCAACGTAATCAAAATTAACTATGAAAGAACGATGCGGTCTAACGAAATTTGAGATACCTTGTAGCTCCTCCTCAAAAATTCTCAGCGTCTTAGAGCTAATAATTTCACGTCCATCTTTCAATTTGAAAATCGTGTAATTCTTAGCACTTCTCAGATACAAAATATCGCCCAATTTTATCATGTTGCGTTTTCCAGCCACACGCATTGTTGCATTAGTTCCCAGCAAATTTGCCTTTAAACCCTCCATCGGATTGAAAGGAGCTACGTAAAGAAGTTTAGTCATGTTATTATAGGAAAGCTTTGTTTGTAATAATGGGTGCAAGATATATACCATTATTAAACGGCACAATTACGATTCGATAAGTGGCGGCGAATTTCGGATAAGTGGCAGGAGCCTGCGAAGGTCGGTTTGTGCGAGATATAGATTAGATAAATACTATAAAATCTATTTTTTGTACTATTTATCTGATTTTCAGGGAGTTAATGATTAAAATCGAAACAAACCGCCTTTTTGAAGAGGGCGGCTTGTTTTGGTATAGATATGCTCTATGGTATTACAAAACCTTCACTAAGTGGTTTTTTTTGCCTTTAGAAATCAGCAGGTATTTACCTTGCAAAAGTTCAAAATTATCTAAAGTTTGTTTTTCGTCGGCAACTTTCACTTTGTTGATACTAACGGCGTTTCCTTGTAAAGCACGACGGGCCTCGCCCTTCGAGGCATAGACCTCATTATGGGTCGTTACCGAAATCAAATCTAAAACACTTGGACATGACGAATAAACATCGCTCGAAATCTCAGTTTGTGGTACACCTTCAAAGATGCTGACGAATGTTGCTTCGTCGAGCGACTTCAGCGTTTCGAGGGTTCCTTTGCCGTAAAGTACTTCCGATGCCGCCACAGCGTTGTCGTAGTCGCCTACCGAATGTACCATTGTTGTGATTTCTCTTGCCAATGTCTTCTGCATGGCTCTTAGGTGCGGAGCGGCTGCGTGTTCGGCTTCGATGGCTTCGATTTCTTCTTTTGAAAGCAATGTAAATACTCGCAACAATCTTGGGCAATCGCCATCGGCTTGATTTATCCAGAATTGATAAAACTGAAACGGGCTTGTCATCGTAGGGTCGAGCCAGACGTTTCCGCCTTCCGACTTCCCAAACTTTGTTCCATCCGATTTTGTTAGAAGCGGCGTTGTCAAGGCAAATGCTTTGTATTCGGCGGTTTCGTCGTTGTTATTTTCTTTACGACGGATAAGTTCTGTACCCGTTGTGATATTGCCCCATTGGTCGGAGCCACCCATTTGTAGGCGAACGTTCTTATTTTTGAATAACCAGTAAAAATCGTATCCTTGTAATAATTGGTAAGAGAATTCGGTGAATGAGATACCCGTTTCGAGGCGTTTTTTAACCGAATCTTTAGCCATCATATAATTGACTGTTAGGTATTTGCCAGCCTCACGCAAAAACTGCAAAAAGCCAATTTCTTTAAACCAATCGTAGTTATTGACCATCTCGGCAGCATTTGGCTTCGATTCGTCAAAATCCAAAAATTTGCGTAGCTGAGCTGCGATTCCGGCTTGATTGGCTCTGAGCGTTTCTTCTGATAAAAACTCACGCTCGGCGGCTTTGCCCGATGGGTCGCCAATCATACCCGTTGCTCCACCTACAAGTGCGTAAGGCTTATGCCCGCACAACTGAAAATGCTTCAAAAGCATAATTGTTGCGAGATTTCCGATGTGAAGCGACCTTGCCGTAGGGTCGAAGCCGATGTAGCCGCCTGTCATTTCTTTCAAGAGTTGTTCTTCGGTGCCCGGCATTGCATCGTGGAGCATTCCACGCCAACGTAATTCTTCAATAAAATTTTTCATGTTTTATATTAACCTCTCCCCCGACCCCTCTCCAACTGGAGAGGGGGAATTTAGGAGAATAATCATTCATTATTTAAATTATAATCAACTCTCTAACTTATTTGATAAAATCCCCCTCTGGGGATAGGGGCTACATAAAAAAACCGCTTACTTTTCAGCAAGCGGTCGGTGTATATTTTTACATAGATTGCCACGCCTGCTTTTTATGAGCAATAATAAGCGTAGTAATATGTATTGATTGCGGTTTTCATACTACAAAGCTATGGAGTTAGCTCAAAACTTGCAATTATTTTTTCTTCTTTTTGATTCCGTACTTGCTCCACCAGCGGTAGTAATCGCTAAAATTATAGCTTATCGAAACCTGCACAGTACGGTTTCTCATATCAAGCGGTACATTTACTTTATTGAGCGATGTCGAAGTAAAAGTATCATTAGATATGTCTTTCAAACCATAAACATATCTGAAACTCAAACTAAACAACGAAGCGGCATCGAGCATATCAAATCTGGCTCCAAGCACCAAGCCCAAGTCATTGTTTGCGTCTGGCCCATACTTTTTGCCAGCGTTAAGTGCTACACTGTACTCGGGACCGACCTCAAAAAAGACATTTTTTGCTGGTGAAATCCCCAAAATTACGGGTACGCTCACATACTGAAAATTATTACGAAGAATTGCGTTGTTGGTCTCCGGAAAATTGGCCGAAAAACCTTTGAGCGAACCACCACGATTGTTATAAACAAGCTCTGGTTGTAGGCTAATCCGCTTTGCTAAGTTAAAACGATAAAAACCACCTATGTGCAAATCAGGGCGAAAACGTGAGATAATATCTGTCTGATTATCAATGATTGATGAATAATTATTGTTTAAACCAACTCTAAAACCATATTGTGTTTTACTTTGAGCAAATGTGGTAATACTGGCAATAAGTGATACAAACAGAACAATTTTTTTCATTGTAAATTTACCCCCAGCCCCAAAAGGGAGGAATTTTTGAAACGGTGATTTAAGGTGAGGCCCTCCTTAAAAATAACGTACTACCTGCCGAGGTATTGTCTATTCAACATGTAGTTTAAAATGCAAATCTAAGGAATTAAAAGCGATGAATCACCATAACTTAAAAATCGGAAGTCATTTTGTAGGGCAAAATCGTAAATTTTTTGCCATTCGTCGCCCACCAATGCCGCTATCAATAGTATCAGCGTAGAATCTGGTTGATGAAAATTGGTGATAATACCTTTACAAATTCTGAATTTATATCCCGGAAAAATAAAAATTTCGGTTTCGCCTACGAGCGTTTCGAGGTTTTGGGATTCCATGTAGTTGAGAATGGCTTGGAGAATTGACCTCACCCCTAACCCCTCTCCCGCTGGAGAGGGGAACTCTTTATAAGGATAGAGTTTTTCGATGAAGAACCTCTCATCTTTTGGGGAATCGATAAGTTTTACTCCAAACCAATACAGACTTTCGAGCGAACGCATTGAGGTTGTGCCTACGGGAATGACAAATTCGTGGTTTAGAAGAAGATTTTGGATAAACGATTTGCTAAACACCATCTGCTCGGAGTGCATATTATGCTCGATAACATTCGTAACCTTGATTGGCTGGAATGTACCAGCCCCTACGTGAAGTGTAATAAAATCGTGTTTGAGGCCAGCGTTTGCCATATCGGCAAAGACTTTCTCGGTAAAATGAAGCCCTGCCGTTGGGGCGGCTACCGCTCCGTCGTGTTTTGAATAAACGGTTTGGTAGGTTTCTAATGGCGGACGATTTCGGCAAAACTACTCTGATTTTTAGGATTATCCGATATTTCTTGATTTGTTGATTTCCAAGAGAATTTTACGTAATTTTTCTCTGAATCAACTAATTCTGCATTAAAGCTTAACTCAGTATCTTGAATCTCGAATTTTGAACTCAAGACCTCGCCTTTCCATTTCTTTTTGTTGCCAATCATGCAAGCCCACGTGCAGGTATCGGTGGTTTCCATTACTTGCGAAATAACGGTGCTTGGCTCGACAGGATTCAACAAAAATATTTCGATAATCGCTCCCGTAGATTTCTGA